>NZ_JAMGSQ010000002.1:0-218148 GCF_023516815.1 Kosakonia sp. R1.Fl
CTCGCCATTCATTCACTTCTTACAGTTCAATTTATTCAACAAGCTGCCGTCAGGTTAAGTCAGTGCGTCGCGTGTATCTCTCACCCCCTTGACTGAATGATCAGAAAATCAATCAGGGCCTTCACTCTTTTGGTTTTACCCGCGTTTTTTGGGTAATAGAGATATACTGGCGGATAGGTTTTCCAGTAGCGCTCCATCACTGGTATAAAGTGCTCCCTGTCGGGCTGTAACTGCCAAATGGGTTCAAACAAGCGTCCAATTCCCAGCCCATTACGGATCCCGTCTGCCATAACGTCAATATCGTTGCTGATTAACTGCCCGGGCATCTCAACCGTCAACTGTTCTCCTCGATCATTCAGGATCAACGGAAGGATGCGGTTGTTAGTAATAAAACGGTAGCCAATCAGCTTGTGTTGACTGAGGTCTGACGGCACCTCAGGCGTTCCATGCTCGCTGAGATAGGCTGAGGATGCATATAACCCTTCACGAAAGGGTTTCATTAACGGCCGGGCCACCACCCCTCCCTCAAGAATATCGCCAAAACGGATCCCCAGGTCAAAACGCTCTTCGATGATATTCACCGTACCGTCGTAGACCGAAATTTCCAGCTGTATACCCGGATATTGCTGACAGAATTTCGCCATTGCAGGCTTAAGAATTAACAGATAGGCAAAACGCGAGGGAGTAATTCGCACCATACCAGAGGGCTCCTGATTCTGGTCGCGAATGTTTTCAAGCGAATTTTCCAGCGACTCCACCGCCGCTGCGGTCTTTTCCAGCAACAGCTGCCCGGTTTCCGTCAGCTCAATACGGCGCGTCGTACGCACGAAAAGCGGATGGCCGATATGCTCTTCCAGTAGCTTAAGCGCATTGCTGACGGAGGGAGGCGTAATTTCCAGTTTCCTTGCGGCTGCCGAAATATTGCCCTCACGTGCAATGCTCTGAAAGATGCGTATCTGGTTATAAAGGGCATTATTCATAATGTCTTCCTTAAGCATTCACCGCCTGATTATTAAGTACAGTCTAAAGATGCTTAAGTCAATGACCCTCTAATCTTCCTGAAATGCGCCTCTTATACTTTCGTCTCTTTCTACAACGACCTGAGTTCAGGAGACTATGATGCGAATTTTATGTCTGGACATCCCCGCACCTGGAGCATCGCTGGAAAAATATGCTCCGCATCTTAACGCTGAAGCGCTGCACGCCTGGGGATTGTATAAATCCGGCTTCATCCGCGACATCTACTTCCGTCAGGACAGACCTGGTGTCGCCATTTTTCTTGAATGTGACTCTGTCGATGAAGCGATGAACGTAATGGCCGAATTCCCGCTGGCAAAAGCAGGCTTATTAAGCTTCGAGTGCATTCCGCTTGGCTCCTTTATTAACTGGGAAAACCTCTTCGCCGCTGAATTTAAAAATAAATAGTGAGACCCGATATGAAATCTGCAGATAAATCCGTGCTGTGTGTCGTTTCCAGCCATCCGATTAAAGGCGCATCTGGTGTACCGACCGGTTTTTTCCTGGCCGAGCTGACGCATCCGCTTAAAGTACTGGAAGATGCCGGACTAAAAACGACAATAGCCAGCATTCGCGGGGGACAGCCGCCGGTGGATGGATTTGACCTCAGTGACCCTGTCAACGCCTGGTTCTGGAACGAAACCGATTTTCAGCAGCGCCTAGCCACAACGCCTGCGTTATCTGAGCTGAACGGTACCGATTACAGCGCCGTTTTCTTTGCGGGCGGGCATGGAACCATGTGGGATTTCCGTGATAGCCAGGATGCCCAGCGTATTATCCGCGAAGTGTATGAAAGTGATGGGATTGTCTCAGCCGTTTGCCACGGGCCTGCGGCACTGGTTGACGCAAAGCTCAGCAGCGGCGAATACCTAGTGAAAGGAAAAAACGTGGCGGCCTTTACCAACAAGGAAGAGGAAGAAGTTCATACCACAGATGTGGTTCCCTTCCTGCTTGAGACTGCACTCCGCGAGCATGGCGCGCTTCATCATGAAGCCCCGAACTGGTCTGAAAACGTGGTTACCGACGGACGCCTTATCACCGGGCAAAATCCCGCTTCAGCGCACGGTGTAGGTGTGGCGCTGTTGAATGCGCTCCGCCAGACAGCCTAATCCATTCATCTATCTTTCACCGTTACTCACCCTCTTTGGCCGGTATAAGTAAGCAACGATCCGGCCTTTTTTCAGGAGCTGAATATGAAAACACTACCTCCGGTCGCGCTGGGCACATGGTCCTGGGGCACAGGCTTTGCCGGTGGCGACACCGTCTTCGGCAATCATCTTTCTGATACTCAGATGGCAGACGTGTTCACCACTGCCATGAGTAAGGGGCTCAATCTCTGGGATACCGCAGCAGTATATGGCATGGGGAGTTCCGAGGCAGCGCTGGGAGCATTAGTCCGTCAGTTCCCCCGCGAGGATATGATTTTATCCACCAAATTCACCCCGCAGATTGCTGACGAACATTCAGCACAGCCCGTCAGCGATATGCTTGAGGCCAGCCTCGGACGCCTGGGTGTGGACGCGATTGATATCTACTGGATCCATAATCCCCTCGATGTTGAGAAATGGACGCCAGGCCTGATCCCACTTTTACAAAGCGGTAAGGTAAAACGCGTAGGTGTTTCCAACCACAATCTGACACAAATCAGACGCGCCAACGAGATCCTTAACGCTTCCGGTTATTCCCTCAGTGCAGTACAGAATCACTACAGCCTGCTCTATCGCGCTTCTGAAGAGGCCGGGATCCTTGATTATTGCCGACAAAATAACATCACGTTCTTTGCTTACATGGTTCTGGAGCAAGGCGCGCTCAGTGGTCGTTATGATTCACATCATCCCATGCCTGCCGGGAGTGGCCGGGCCGAAAGTTATAACGCCGTACTGCCGCAGATAGAGAGGTTAACCACCGCCATGAAAAAAATAGGGGCCGAGAGGAATGCCAGCGTTGCACAGATAGCCATCGCATGGGCTATCGCGAAAGGTACCCTTCCACTCATCGGGGCGACTAAAGTCAATCACGTTCTGGACGCCGCCAGTGCTTCAGATATCCGGTTACGTGATGAGGAAATCATCCTGCTGGAACAACTCGCCGCAGAGACCAGAGTGGATACACGTGGCGCCTGGGAAAAACCGATGGTGTAAACCCCGTCCGGGACAGACTGTCATGAATGACACTCACGAACGGGCTGTTCCGGCTGATCTTAATCTGCATCACTTTTACTGCTTTGTATGAATGGTGAGAATATGAAAATCATTTGCCTCGAAGAACATTATCTCGACAGCGAGTTAGGGCGAGCGTGTATGCCTGTTGCGCTTGAGCAGTCGCCTTTTCTTGGCGACTGGGGGAAAACCGTCGCTGATGGTCATAATCCGGACCGAAGCCGCCCGCAGATAGAAAAGAATGCGCTGATAAACCAGAAAGGCGTCGATTTGGAAAGCCGTCGCCTCAGAGATATGGATGAGGCTGGAATTACCATGCAGCTCCTCTCTGTGGGCGGATTCCCCCAGCTGGCACCCGAGGATGAAGCGGTAATATTAAACGCGGCGGCAAACAACCGCCTTGCCGGGGCGGTAAGAAAACACCCGGAACGCTTCTCGGCATTTGCCACACTTCCCTGGGCACAGCCGAAAGAGGCTGAAAAAGAGCTTGTCCGCACAGTTGAAGAACTGGGGTTTAAAGGGGCACTTCTGAATGGCAGACCCTCTTCATGCTTTCTCGATCATCCTGACTACGACTCCCTGCTTTCACGCTTTAATAAACTGAATGTACCACTCTATCTCCACCCCGGATTACCGTTTAAAAGCGTACAACAGGCCTACTTCACTGGCTTCAGCGCAGAGGTCAACGCCAGGCTATCTATGTTTGGCTGGGGCTGGCATCACGAAGCGGGGATACATTTGTTGCGGCTGATGTTATCGGGCGCATTTGATAAATATCCCCACCTGCAGGTGATCAGTGGTCACTGGGGGGAGATGCTACCCTTCTGGCTACAGCGTCTTGATGACAGCCTTCCACTGGCTGCAACGGGTCTGTCACGCACGCTAACGAGAACCTTCCAGGAGCACGTTTACGTTACTCCGTCAGGCATGCTGACACTGCCGCACTTCCAGTTTATCTACGCGTTAATGGGGGCAGAAAGGATCCTGTTCTCCGTCGATTATCCCTATCAGACCCTGGACGGTGTAAAAACATTTATCGACAGCCTGCCCGTCAACATGGCTGAAAAAGAGGCCATCGCGTTTCGCAATGCAGAGCGTTTACTCGGCATCACGGCTTAGTTCGCTGATTCATGCTGGCTGAGCACAATGAGATTCAAGCAAACATTATTAGTTTTTGTCTAAAAGTGAATGAGCCTTTACTGTCCTAAAAAAAATAATGCTGTCACTCTATACTGGGTTAAATATTCACCAAAGATGTTTAACTACTTGAAATGAAAAATATCCTTGTTGTGTCAGGTCATCCTGAGCTTACCCATTCCGTCGCCAACGCCACTATTCTTGATGAAGTGGCGACCGCCTTTCCCGATGCGGAAATTCGTCGTCTGGACTGGCTCTATCCGGACGGCAAATTCAATATCGCTGCGGAGCAGGAAAGCCTGCTCAGGGCCGATGTGATTGTCTGGCAGTTCCCTTTTTCCTGGTATGGGCTGCCAGGATTAATGAAACAATGGCTGGACGAGGTCTTTGTTCACGGTTTCGCGCATGGCTCAACGGCGAAACTGGGCGGTAAAAAGCTGATCCTCTCCTTCACAACGGGGGCGCCACAGGAGCTCTATACTGCTGACGGTTTCTTTGGCCATGCCATTGAAGAGTATCTTATTCCATTCGAGACCACGGCAAGGCTGTGCAATCTTGAGTTGCTGGCGCCGGTTTATACCTGCGGTATCAGCTATGCCGACCGGGATGCTGACAAAATCGCTCAGCAAAAAACGCTTGCCCGGGAACACGCTTTAAGGCTTGTCGACCTGCTCAACACCTTTCGTGAATAATCCAGAGGGAGAATAACGATGCAGTATACCCGGCTCGGTAAAAGTGACTTACTGGTCTCTCGCATCTGCATGGGATGTATGGGTTTTGGCGATCCGTTGACGGGCCAGCATCGCTGGACGCTGGGCGAAACAGCAAGCCGGGACATCATTCGCTACGGTCTGGAAAAAGGCATCAATTTTTACGATACCGCCATCGCCTATCAGAACGGCTCCAGCGAGCGGTACGTTGGCCGGGTGCTGCGGGAGATGGCAAAACGCGAGGATGTGGTGCTGGCCACCAAGTTTCTGCCACGAACCGCCGCGCAAATTGCCGGGGGCGTCAGTGGAAAAGAGGCAATAGCCCGATCGCTCGACCAGAGCCTGCAGAATCTGGGGATGGACTACATAGACCTCTACATCTACCACATCTGGGATTACAACACGCCTGTTATCGACGTGCTTGAAGCGCTGCATACCGCTGTTACTGTGGGCAAAGTGCGCGCTATTGGTATTTCAAATTGCTATGCCTGGCAACTGGCGAAGGCGAACGCCCTTGCCGAACGCGAAGGGTTGACGCTCTTTGTTTCCGTACAGAGCCACTACAACCTGATTATGCGTGAAGATGAACGAGAGCTCTTCGGTCTGTGCGCTGAAGATAATATCGCAATGACCCCCTATAGTGCGCTGGCCAGCGGCCGTCTCTCCCGTAAAGAAGGCCACACGCGGCGAGCCACGGAGGATGACTATGCCCGCGGAAAATATGACAGTACAGCAGAACAGGATCGGATCATTATTGAGCGCGTAGCCGAGCTTGCCGAACGGCATCAGGTGTCCATGACGGAAATCTCTCTTGCCTGGCTGCTGACAAAAGTCACGTCGCCTGTCGTAGGGGCCACAAAAAAAGATCACATCGATGGTGCGGTAAACGCAGTAAATCTTCAACTGAGCCCGGAGGAAATCCAGTTTCTGGAAGAAACCTACCAGCCTCATGTTCTGACGGGGATCATGGGGCAAACCACGCCGCAAACCAAAGACATTAAGCAGGTCTGGACGCGGTAGTCATTTTTCACTTTCATGAAACGCGGTCAGGAGCTACCGTGTTAAATCAAGCAATTTCGCCTGTAATATTGCAGAAACGCCCCGTAGCTTGCCTACGGCTGCGCACTCGCAGTACCGCGCGCCTGGCCACAAATGGCCCGCCGTTCCCGGTCGCAAGCGACCGGCGCTAACTGCGCCCCACCGGGGAGGCTTGGTTAGAACAATTTTTTCTGAAAGTTCATTTAGGTCCGGCAGGGCGGGGGATGGGATTGGTGGAACCTATCAATACGTACCGGCTACGCCGGGCATCGGCGATTCAATTATTTCCCTCTATTTCAGTCCAGAATATCGCCTTTTATGCCCTTCGGGCATGACTGACTGGCTGTGCATGTGCACTGCTCGTCAGTCTAAAAAACTAACTTCTATATGGTCCGCTATGAGCGAGGAGCAGAAATTATCGGTATTCATCAATTGAGCAAAATACATTATATATAACTGAAATAACGGCTATCAAAGCAGTATGATGCGGTTGCCATTCAGTAGGAGAAGTAAAATATGGAAAGGTGGCCTCAGGGCATTCCGGTTTTGGTTAGAGCCCTCTATTGTAATCTTACTAGCCATAGCACATTCCATAGCCATTAATTTCTAGTACCAAAGATTATAAAAGGATGGCTGGGAACTATTGACTGTTGATGGTAGTATCTACGCAATAAATAAACCACATTTTTCATTAGCTCATTAATTTTTAATTAAGGGATTTCTTGGATGAATATTCAGACCATGAAAATTGAAATCGATAAACTCATAAATAAAATATGCCGGAATGTGGTTGGTGGAGAATTAACACAACTCGGAGCATTGTTTAATTCATGTTTTCTTGACGGACTATCACAAATAATTTATAGTGGTGAGTGCGCAAAACACCCTAGCTTACTTATTAGTGTAGACGCTGAGTTATGCTGGATTGACAAGGCACCTTACGCAAAACTATGTAGTGGTATACCATTTGATAATAAAGTAGAATTAGGCGATGCAATGTTTATCTTCGAAGAAAAGCTCATTGTAGCGGGTTCACTGATTGTTTTAAATGAAAGGAAGAAAGCTTTTATCTTACAGGCAAAAATCACAGACAAAGAGGCGCAAATTTGCAATGTTCCCATTGCAAATTATGATAAACGTAATAATAAAGATAGCACCTTTAAGGAATTCGAACTTTACAGAAAATGGTCAAGTTTTGATATTTATTACGCATCGAATACGAAGAAAATTCAAGAGTATAATGTTAACTTAATCAATGGTTCAAGTACAGATCCCTGTCGATTTGCATGGTATGGAGTTGCCGCTTCGACTAGAATTCCAAACTTGTCATCAAGTTGGCCTTGCCGATGGATGATTGGAAAGGCGGTGATGAATACTCCGTGCAACAAAACCCTTGGCGAGTTGCTTAGCGGCTTTTATCAAAATCATATTATCGACGGCAGTCAGGTTGGAGAATATTTTGAAGGTGCCAGCAATTCTAATCCTGCGTGGGAAAAGGTAGTTCATCATGTCCTTGTCCGTAGCAAGCAGCTTGGAAAACCGTCTTATTTCCCTACTAATGCCACTACCCAAAATCGGATTGTATCATCACATAAAAGATTTATAGCCCCTCAGCTAATCCAGTTATTTTCTTCATTTGGTCTAAATGGTCGAATAATTACATGTAAATTATTAAATTACCTGTTATCAAATTCTCATTATCCATTGCATTATGTAGTAAGTAGATCACTTAAGAAGAGTATACCACCAAGACTTCTCAGACTTTTGTTTGATGATGTATTAGATATTCTGCAACCTTTCTATCCCGTAACGCTAAGGCTGAATGGAATACACAAACCAAGAAAATTTCCGCTAATACGTGTCACGGTTCAACGCCAGGCGGTTGAAAATTTCAACATCGATGATAAGAGTTAAACCGGGAAACTCTGAAATTTAGTTCTATCTTATTATTAAATGTGAATTTTAAGCATGATTTCTATGCCTGAAATTCATCATAAGACTTTTAATTATCCCAATGCTTACTGAGTTATATTTGTTGATGCTCTTAGGAAAAGAAACTAACGAAGTGGATTTCCTAGCCATTATGTCATAGTTGAGTAGCGCTGATCACCTTCTCCATTTCAATTAGGAAAGATCGTTGTTAACAACTTCCTCTCCTGACACAAAGCAGTCATCTCAACTATTGGACATTCTTGATGAGTTGCCGATTAGACATTCCTGATGAGCGTTGACAGTCTATGTAACAGCAATCTTGCCCATGAGGTTCGGAGTCTTGTGCAAAGAAGAGTGTTATCCTGAAGTCGGGATGCCAGCGAAACCAGCCTGTAATGGATGAAACCAGCGCCACAGATCTGCTCAGCGCTTCATTGGTTGTGCATCCCGGTGGCGTTCTGCCATGTAACGCCCCGGAGATGTTCCCAGTAATTTGCGAAAAAGGGTTGTAAAGCTCGGTACGCTCTCGTAGCCGAGCGAACCGGCAACCTGCTGGATCGATACTCCCTTTGCAAGCCATTCGACAGCGAGCATGATCGTGAGTTGCTGTCGCCAGCGGCCAAAACTCATACCGGTCTGTCGGCTTATCAGACGCGCAAGCGTTCGCTCGCTGAAGCCAAGCCGCTTTGCCCAGTCGCGCAAAGTTCCTCTTTCTGCTGGCGATTGAAGCATCAGGTCTGCCATCCGGCGCAGACGTGCATCGACAGGCATTGGTAAGTGAAGGTTCTCGGGCGGGGCAGTGGTGAGTTCATCGATCATCACATCAAAAAGACGGGTTTCTGCTCCACCCTGTTGGTAAAAAGCGGGAAGGTGCGCAGAGCGGATCAATAATTCGCGCAGCAGAGGCGTCACCGATATGGCACAGCACGTCGCAGGCAGACCCGCCGCTAAGTCTGACGCAATGAACGTGTTATACCCCTCCAGGCCACCCGCAGCCTTGAGACTGTGAGCGATCTCTCCGGGTATCCACATCGCGCTGCCCGGCGGCACAATCCATAGTCCTCCGGCAACCTCACATTTCAGCGCGCCCTTTTGCACAAACATGACCTGCCCTTTCTGGTGGGCATGCGCTTCCAGCTCAAACCCATTCAGGTCTGTGAGGAGAAAGCCCATTGTTACAATTGGGCGAGGGAGCGTGTCCGGGTCGATCCAGTCGGCACCGGCCAGCGACTGATTAAGTATTGGCATCTCACCATTATGCTCAGACGTGTCGCCATGTGGCAAGATTGAATAATAATTTGTCATTTCTTCGCAATGACGACCGGTTGCCAGTTCCTTATAGTCCCTTTTGTGGCAGACGCATTTTCTCTCCGGAGGAAATCCCGTAAGCAAATGCTGACCAACTGGTGATCAGAATGATGGACTCACTAAACAAATCGACGCACGTGAAACGGTTCGTCAGTGGCCTCACTTTTCCAGATTATCCAAAACAGCGCCTTCGCCACACGATCTGCTCCGAACCAAAAAGGAACAACCATCATGGCCGAACAAAACAGCACGTTACGCGGCGACTACTCGACAGCGCGTCTTACCCGGCGTTACCGCTTTGCCGATCCGAATATGGATTTGTTCTTCCTCGGCGCGTTGGGCTGGGGGCCGGCGGGCGGCCTTTCGGTGGGCGAAGCCTTTCATATTGCGTCGCACATTGAGGACGGTAACCCTGACACCTGGTCACAGGCCTTCGAGCGGCAAGGTGAGGTGCTCGCAGCACAGGCAGAGCGCTGGGCCGGACAGGGCGTAATGCGCACTGCCGGTGAAACCCGCCTTAAAGCGTTTGCCTGCTACCGTTCAGCGTGGCAGTTCGTCCTGCCGGGCCCATATTTTTCGGCTTTGTTCCGCAAAGGGCAGGAGCTGTTCGATCAGGCTATGCAAGAATTGGGCTTAGCGACAACGCGCTTTGAGGTCGCTTATTCCGGCGGTAAATTGCCGGGCCATTTTTTCCCTGCAAACGACCAGGCTGCGCCGACAATATTGATTATCGGTGGCGCGGATACCTGCCACGAGGACCGTTTCCTGTCACAGGGGCGCTATTATCTGGAACGCGGCTATGCGGTGGCTCTGGTCGATCTGCCGGGGCAGGGGTTGGTGGCAGAACAGAGCTTGCACTGGGAAGCTGAAATCGAACGACCGATCGGGGCAGTGATCGACACTCTGGTTGCCCGTTTCGGCGTGAATACACAGAAGCTGGCTATGCTCGGCATGAGCCTTGGGGGCTATTTCGCCTGCCGTGCGGCAGCGGAAGAGCCACGTCTTGCGGCCATTATCGCGACACCAGCGCTCTCACGTCCCGAAGAATTATTCCTTGCCGCTGCCGTAGCAACGAAGAAAGAAACGCACACACCATCGGATGCAGCCCACCGCAATATGCAAGTTCTGCTCTGGAAGGCTGGCGTCGATAACCTGACAGCCCTGGCCGATAAGTGGCAAAGCGCCGCCGCCGCTCCCGCGAAGGTTAATGTGCCCTTTCTCACCGTTGTTGGCGGCCAGGAGGGTGCCGTATGGAAGCAGCAGAGCATCGAATGGCACAACGCCATTCCGTCGGCGAATAAGCGATTAACGATGCTGGATGCAGAAACGGGCGCTGACGCCCATTGTCAGGGCAACAATCCTCTGCGCCTTGTGCAGGAGGTGGATGCCTGGTTGTGTGAGGTTTTGTGACAGCAAACTTGCCGGGGGGCACAACCGGAAAAGTCAGATGACCGGGGAAGGATGCCGTTATCTGGTAGACGAGTGATATCAAGCTATCTGTTCGTATGTTTTTGTAAAATAGAGATATTTTAACGACAGTCATGAACGAGGGACGGGAGTTTGTTTTAAAAAGGCCAGGATCTTTGTCGCAGATGATGAACAGGTTCAGACCAAACAGTGTGTTAGCACTACTCATGAGGAAGAAAAGAGATGACGACCAAATCACTATGGTGAATTTAATTTCACAATAGTAAATTTAAATGAACTCATTTTGTACGTAATACGCCAAGTAAAGATCACGTTAAGGTTGAAAATGTTAGAAATCAGAATGTCACGACCATCTGAAGCGTCAGAAATTATACAAATTTGGAAGAGTTCAGTTGATGCTACGCACGATTTTCTGACAGCTCATGACCTGCAAGAAATCGAAAAAGAAGTTATCGGCTTTTTTTCAGAAACCCCTGTATGGGTTGCAACAAATCAGGATGACCAACCACTAGGATTTATGTTTTTGCATGATGGTCATCTGGAGGCACTTTTTGTAGATGCTTCTGCTCGCGGACTTGGCGTCGGCAAGCGGTTGATTTCACATGCACTGTGGCTACATCCAGATCTAAGCGTCGATGTAAATGAACAAAACCAGCAAGCTGTAGGGTTTTATCAGCATATGGGTTTTCAGGTATCAGGGCGTTCCGGGCGGGATAACCAGGGAAGGCCATACCCCCTGTTGCATCTAAGAATAGCGAATACGATGTAACCATTGTGGCAGAGAAAATATCATTGATTTTTTTGGCTAAAAGCGACGATGTAAGAACAGCTCTGCTCACTATCAGGATGTCTCATTTGGTACTCGCTTGCAAAGGTAAGGGCAAGACAGTCACCGGCTCGTAAATGATGGGTCTGATGATTAACTCGAAAATCAAGGCTGCCACTCAGCATCCAAAGTGTTTGCCCGGAAAGATGCTCATTCGCAGAAGCGGGTATCGCCAGCTCACCCATAGCAGGAATTTCAACTCTTATAAGTTCCGGGCATGCCCCCGCCGGGGAAAGCGACCAGCGGGTGATGCCTGATTGCTTATCAGTCCAATGCTGTTGCTGATGAGCAAAGAGAACAAGCGAGTTCTGATGTAGTTCAAGCTCTGCGAAAAGCTTTGATAGCGTAATATTCATCGCGTTAGCTAAACGACTAAGTATCGTTGCACTGGGGCTGGAGGTGCCTCGTTCAACCTTGCTAATGCCCTAGCTCCGGGTAGTTGTAACAAATATTACTCAACCGGAAGAACAATGTCTGGCCGCCTCAAGAGGGGATCGCCTGGAAAAAAGAGAATATTGTACGCTAAGCCCGTTCCTTAAGCAGACATAACAGGCCGCTCTCAGTGTACAGAATAAATTCGAATTTATCATAATCGCCGGGATGCGGGACTATCGGTGGCGTATGATAGTCAACCGGGAGCGGGGCATCGTTTTTCATTCTGATTGTTTCGGTAGGGCTTATTCAGATGACAATCTGAAATTGACGTCAAGCGTATACACGGGTTTCATCGCAACCAAGAAGACTTTAAGAATAAAAAGATAGTCCTTAATCTGCACTTCGGTTAGATGAAGGAATGGCGAAACGTTAGTCAGTGCAACATGTCTGGTTGTAAGGTCTGTTTTTTTATCCGTTTGGGGTAAAATTCCCCGACTGTTTATTGATGGCCTGGCTCCCAAACAAAAGACTAATTGAGATTTTCGGTACTTGCGTCTTTCTTGCGAGTTTTCAGCAGACGTTGTTCCTGTCATGACAATAATGGTATCTGCTTCGTTAATCACTGCCTGATCGTCATCCTGAATCCAGCATGGATACTTTCTTGCCAGCAAGTCTGTGTGATCGGAGTCTCCGGATGTAAGAAAAACATAAGCATGAGGGTCAAGGCGGAACAGCTCAGACAGAAAGATTTCAGTCAGATCATTGATTCCAAGAATGCCGATTCGTGTCATCACTTCACCTTCTTCTGTTATGCTCATTTGAGTTAATATCCTCTTGCTCTGCTTAATAAAGTCAGTGAGCCCCTTTAACCTGATTTATTTGCCATTTCCCCAGATAACGAAGATTGCCAGCCGCCCCCAAGTGCCCTGAATACTGCTACTGCTGCACGGGCAGACTCTGTCTGCGCCTGCGCCCTGGCATCGGAAGCCTGGAAAAGTGTTTCATCGTTATGCAGTACGTCAATCAGGCTGGCCGTTCCTTGCTGAAAAGCGATGAAAGACGATTGTCGTGCGCTGGTGAGGGCGGTTTCCCCACCGGTCAGGGTGGCTGCCTGCGTCTGGCGACTAACCAGAGCGGAGAAGGCGTTTTCAACATCTTCTGTTGCACGTAATACCGACAGGCGGTAAGCCGCGAGTGCTTCTGCTTGCTGGCCTTTCGCCTGCGCGATCTGGGCGTTGATCCGACCAAAGTCAAAGAGCCGCCAGCGTAACCCCAGCACACCCGCAGACTGGCTGGCTCCTGCAGTGAAGAGATTCGCGCCTGATACAGCCGTTGCGCTGCCGAGCAGTGCGCTGAGCGAAATCTTTGGATAATACTCACTGACAGCCACGCCGATGCGGGCGCTTGATGCGGCAAGGTGACGCTCAGCCACGATGATGTCGGGTCTGCGACGGAGCAGGTCGGCCGGTGTCCCCATCGCGGTAATTTCTGGCGGCTGCGGGATAGCTTTTGGCGAAGCGAGTTGCGCCCTGTGGGTTCCGGGCGGCGTACCGAGCATAACGTCCAGAGCATTCATGGCGGTATCGAGCCCGTTCTTCAGGGTTGGCACAGTTGCCTGTACCTGCGCCAGTGCACCTTCTGTCTGGCGAACCTGATATTCCGGAGCCAGTCCTTTGCGATGTAAAAGCTGAATTTTGTCCAGCAGTTGCTGCTGGGTGATGACCTGTTTATTCGCAATGTCCAGACGCGCCTGTAATCCACGCAGGGTGATATAGATGTCTGCAGTCTGTGCCGCGACCGCAAGACGTGTTGCGGCGACACCCGCCTCAGAAGCCTGATAATTGGCCTGTGCAGCCTGACGCGCGCGACGCAGTCCGCCAAAGAGATCTAATTCCCAGCTTGCATTGAGATCGGTTTCATATGAATTGCCGTAGCGATTATAATCCGGCGTTGAGTTAAGCACCTGGCCCAGCGGTGTTTCGACTGACTGCCAGGCACGCGTGGCTTGTCCGCTGATATTACCCGAGGGCAACAGTGCCGCCGTTGCGGCGCCGAGCCCGGCGCGGGCCTGGGTTACTCTGGCGGATGCCTGAGCGAGTTCAAGATTTTGCTCAAGTGCCTCTGAAATTAACTGACTTAACAGGCAATCGTGGAAACCCTCCCACCAGGTTGCAAGCCGGGCAGGTTCAGAAACTTTGTGCTGCGCTAGCATCTGATAGTGATCCGCAACCGGGGGCGCAGGGCGATAATAGTCTGGTCCAACGGTACAGCCCGTTATAATACAGGCACTCACCATCAGTGCCAGAGGACGTAGGGGAAACATGGGTAACCCTTGAGTGAAATTCAATTTGTGACCACATTACCAAATGGTCACTCGTTGTCAATCGGGCTTCATTAAGCTAAGCTGAAAAAATGACTAAAGAGATAAACGCAAACCCGTTACGAGGCCCCCAGGATCACAGTGTCCGCGATCAGATTGTTGAGGCCGCCACTGAGCACTTCGGCCACTATGGTTATGAAAAAACCACCGTCTCCGACCTCGCCAAAGCAATCGGTTTTTCAAAGGCTTATATATATAAATTTTTCAATTCCAAGCAGGCAATCGGTGAAGTGATCTGTGCTAACCGGCTGGAGATGATCATGGATATTGTCTGCGCGGCAATTACGGATGCACCAACTGCTTCTGAAAAAATAAGGCGCTTATTCAGGGCACTGGTTGAATCCGGCAGCGATTTATTCTTTGAAGACCGAAAGCTGTACGACATCGCCGCAGTGGCTTCCCGTGAGAAATGGCCTTCAACAGAAATTTATGAGCACCGCTTGCAGCAGCTCATTGTGCAAATCCTTCAGGAAGGGCGTCAGGCAGGAGAATTCGAAAGAAAAACGCCTCTTGATGAGGCCGCACAAGCCGCTTATCTGGTCATGCGACCTTATGTCAGCCCGGTGCAGTTGCAGGATAATCTGGAATCTGCCGCAGCAGATGCGGTGTTGTTATCATCGCTGATACTGAGAAGCCTTTCACCCTGAGTTGTGACTATTGACAAAATTGGTCACTGGTTTGAGAATGCGGATCCTGTCCTGTTAAATGAATAAGGGTACCCATGCTCAGGCTCAAACCTGTCACCTTTGCTGTTTGCCTGTTGCCGCTTGCACTTGTGGCCTGCGGCGACGCTTCCGATAGTGATGATCCACGTAGCCAGCCCCCTCTGGTCAGGTCTGCGCCAGCAATCAGTGCGCCAGATCCTTCACGCTCCTTTACGGGGGTCGTCGTGGCGCGAATTCAAAGCGGCCTTGGTTTCCGGGTACAAGGCAAAATCCTTGAGCGTCTCGTTGATACCGGCCAGACAGTCAAACCGGGTCAGCCGCTAATGCGTCTGGATCCGGTGGATCTAAACCTGCAGGCTCAGGCTCAGCAACAGGCTGTCGCCGCCGCAAAAGCACGTGCCCGCCAGGCAGCGGATGATGAGGTGCGCTATCGCGGGTTGGTCACGGCGGGTGCCGTGTCAGCGTCTGCCTACGATCAGATAAAAGCGGCTGCGGAGACGGCCAGGGCAGAACTCAGTGCCGCTCAGGCTCAGGCGGGTGTCGCACAAAATGCGACGAGCTATGCGGTTCTGGTGGCCGATGCCGACGGGGTGGTGATGGAGACGCTGGCTGAACCCGGCCAGGTTATTAGTGCCGGTCAGCCTGTTATCAGGCTTGCAAGAGCAGGACAGCGCGAAGCCGTCGTACAGTTGCCAGAGACGCTTCGGCCTGCGGTAGGAAGCGTTGCTCAGGCCTCGCTGTATGGCAGCGACAGGCAGCCAGTGCCAGCGAAACTGCGTTTGCTCTCTGATGCCGCCGACCCTTTAACGCGCACCTTTGAGGCGAGATATGTCCTTGAAGGCAAACTATCAGGCGCACCGCTGGGATCCACCGTCACTATCCATATCGCTGAAAACAATCTATCCCGAACGATGCTGCAGGTGCCTTTAGCGGCTGTTTATGACGCGGGTAAAGGCCCGGGTGTCTGGAGCATTTCAGGCATGCCTGCCAAAGTGACATGGCGGCCGGTGCAGGTCGTGAGCCTTGGAGATGAGACGGCAAGCGTGACCGGTAGCCTGAATCCCGGCGAGCAAGTGGTGGCGCTGGGCGCCCATCTGCTGCATGACGGCGAGACTGTCCGGCTGGCGAAGCAAAGCGATGATAGTGCTGCCGGGAGCCGTCCATGAAGAGCGAGCGGTTCAATCTTTCGGCGCTCGCCGTTCGCGAGCGTTCAATTACGCTGTTTCTTATCCTGTTGATAACTGTCGCCGGTATTGTCTCGTTCTTCGAACTGGGACGCGCTGAAGATCCGCCGTTTACCGTCAAAGAGATGACCATCATTTCTGCCTGGCCTGGAGCAACTGCGCAGGAAATGCAAAACCAGGTGGCCGAACCGCTGGAAAAGCGTCTCCAGGAACTCAAGTGGTATGACCGCACTGAGACTTACACCCGCCCCGGCCTCGCTGTCACCATGCTCTCTTTGCGGGACAGTACGCCAGTCTCGCAGGTGCAGGAAGAGTTTTATCAGGCACGTAAAAAACTCAGCGACGAGGCCAAAAATCTGCCTGAAGGGGTGATGGGGCCAATGATCAATGATGAGTTCTCCGACGTGACCTTTGCGCTCTTTGCGCTCAAGGCAAAAGGAGAGCCACAGCGCCTGCTGGTCCGGGATGCGGAGTCGCTACGTCAGCGCCTTCTCCATGTGGCGGGAGTGAAGAAGGTCAACATTATCGGTGAGCAGGCTGAACGGATATTTGTCTCGTTTTCTCATGACCGTCTGGCCACACTGGGTATTTCTGCGCAGGATATTTTCTCTGCGCTGAACAGCCAGAATGTGCTGACATCTGCAGGCTCAGTAGAGACCAGCGGGTCGCAGGTGTTTATCCGTCTGGATGGCGCGTTTGATAAACTCGAGAAAATTCGTGAAACACCGGTGGTGGCGCAGGGAAAAACGCTGAAGCTCTCTGATGTGGCGACGGTAGAGCGTGGTTATGAGGATCCGGCGACCTTCCTCGTTCGTCATCAGGGCGAACCTGCACTTCTGCTGGATATTGTGATGCGTGAGGGCTGGAACGGCCTGGAGTTGGGTAAAGCGCTGGATGAGGAAGCTGTCAGAATCAATGCGGACATGCCGCTCGGCATGACATTCACGAAAGTCACCGACCAGTCAGTTAACATCAGCTCCGCCGTAGACGAGTTCATGATTAAGTTTTTTGTCGCGCTGCTGGTGGTAATGGTGGTCTGCTTTCTCAGCATGGGCTGGCGTGTAGGCGTCGTGGTTGCTGCTGCGGTGCCGCTGACGCTGGCTGTCGTCTTTGTGGTGATGGAGGCTTCAGGCAAGAACTTCGACCGCATTACGCTGGGGTCGCTTATCCTCGCGCTCGGTTTGCTGGTGGATGATGCCATTATTGCCATCGAAATGATGGTAGTGAAAATGGAGGAGGGCTACGACCGGATCAAAGCCTCAGCCTATGCCTGGAGCCATACCGCCGCGCCGATGCTGGCCGGTACGCTGGTGACAGCCGTTGGCTTTATGCCTAATGGTTTTGCGCAATCCACGGCGGGTGAGTACACCAGCAACATGTTCTGGATTGTGGGTATTGCATTGATTGCTTCATGGGTGGTGGCAGTGGTGTTTACGCCCTATCTTGGCGTGAAAATGTTGCCGGCGATCAAACCGGTTGAAGGGGGACATGCGGCTATTTACAACACCCGACGCTACAACCGTTTTCGTCAGCTATTGACACGGGTCATCGCGCGAAAATGGCTGGTCGCGGGCTCCGTCGTTGGGATACTCACCGTTGCCATTCTCGGCATGGCGCTGGTGAAAAAACAATTTTTCCCGATGTCAGATCGGCCGGAAGTGCTGGTGGAAGTTCAGATGCCTTATGGTACCTCCATTGAACAAACCAGCGCTGCGGCGACGAAGATCGAGGACTGGCTCAAGCACCAGAAAGAAGCAAAAATCGTGACGTCTTATATCGGGCAGGGTTCACCACGCTTTTATCTCGCCATGGCACCAGAGCTTCCCGATCCCTCATTTGCAAAAATTGTTGTCCTGACGGACAGCCAGGAAGCGCGCGAGGCGCTCAAGTTTCGCCTTCGGCAGGCTGTGGCTGATGGTCTGGCACCAGAGGCGCGCGTTCGCGTGACCCAACTGGTGTTTGGCCCTTACTCACCTTATCCGGTTGCGTTCCGTGTTATAGGGCCCGATCCGATCGTACTGCGTGGTATTGCGGACAAAGTGAAAACGCTGATGCAGGACAGTCCGCTGATGCGAACGGTGAATACTGACTGGGGATCACGGGTGCCGACACTGCATTTCACCCTGAATCAGGATCGCCTCCAGGCGGTGGGGCTGTCATCAAATGCGGTCGCCCAACAGCTTCAGTTCCTGCTTTCTGGCGTTCCGATCACCGCTGTGCGCGAAGATATCCGTTCGGTACAGGTTATCGGGCGTGCTGCCGGCGATATCAGGCTTGATCCTGAGAAAATAGCGGGCTTCACTCTGGTCGGTTCTGCAGGACAGCGTATTCCGCTGTCGCAGGTGGGTGAGGTTGATGTTCGAATGGAGGATCCGGTTCTGCGCCGTCGCGATCGTACGCCAACCATTACCGTGCGGGGCGATATCGCCGAATCTTTACAGCCACCGGATGTCTCCACGGCGATAATGAAGCAACTTCAGCCCATCATTACAACATTACCGGATGGTTATCGTATTGAGGAGTCTGGTTCTGTTGAGGAGTCCGGAAAAGCCACCACAGCGATGGCACCATTATTCCCGATCATGATCGCCATGACGTTGCTGATCATTATTCTTCAGGTGCGTTCCATGTCGGCGATGGTGATGGTTTTTATTACCGCGCCGCTGGGGCTGGTGGGCGTGGTACCAACCTTGCTGCTCTTCAATCAACCCTTTGGCATCAACGCGCTGGTTGGTTTAATTGCGTTATCTGGGATCCTGATGCGCAACACGCTGATTCTTATAGGGCAGATTCATCATAATGAGCAAGCAGGACTTGAGCCATTCCATGCGGTCATTGAGGCTACGGTACAGCGAGCAAGGCCAGTACTGCTCACGGCAATGGCGGCCATACTGGCATTTATCCCGTTAACACATTCGGTGTTCTGGGGTGCTCTGGCCTATACCCTGATTGGCGGGACATTTGGCGGAACCATTATTACGCTGGTGTTCCTGCCTGCCATGTATGCCATCTGGTTTCGGATAAAGAGCCCGGCTTCAATCTCGTCAACCGAAAGCCATTCCAGTTCTGAAGGATTAAAAAATGTCTGAACGTAAAGTCGTTCAGGTTACCTGCGTTTCATTAGGTATTGGCAGGGCGGCAGCGCTGGCTTTTAAAGCCAGTAGTTGTCAGGTATTTGGTACCGTCATTTGAGGTTTTTGATTTCTCAGCAGTAGATCAGGGAGTTATGGATTGAGTTTCTCCTGTCCCGTGATGTCAGGCATATCAACGGACAGGTTCGTGGGGTCAGGGTCATTCGGAATGCATACTTACATCAAGGTGTCTTGAGTCATAGGGAGCAGGTCAGAAGGTGCAAAGAAACCCTTTGAATTAGATCAAATTTAAATCAGAATCACTTAGAGATTATTTTTATAAACGTTGATATTCTTTTCCGGTCTCACGGACCGGAGAAGCTTTACATGTCTCAATATAACCTGCAGGACTGCAACATTACGGTGCCTGACGTATTTCGCGATCGCACCATGAACCTTTTTACACTCAGCCATACGAATGCCAATGAATTCACTTTCGTGATTTCACGTGCAACGGCTGCTGTAGAAGACACGCTTCAGTCAGTATCTCAGAGGCTGTCATCAGAACTGCAGGCGACTCTCCAGGATCTCTCACTCAGCCATGCCCGGCTCACTGAACTCAATGGCAGGCAGGCACTGGAACTGTTCTACAGTTTCAAATCCGGCGAAAGAATTATCTTTCAGAAGCAGCGGGTGGTACTGACATCTGAAAACAGTACGGGGAAAAAGCTGCTCTGCTTCATTGGCACCTGCCCGGATGCGTTTGACGATTACCATGGCCGGATCTACGACAGTATCACGGATAGCATTACGTTTCCGGACGATGCAAAAGATTCACCCGTACTGGGCAAACAGATCCCTGCCTACAGTCAGGAAATCTTCTTCAGTTTTGACCGTGACAGCCGCGAGCTGAGCGTATTCCCTTCAATTTCTGCCCTCTACTCATCGATTGATCTCAGCCGGGCCAGGAACGGCAGCTATCTGTTCTTTGACGCTGCCGGCGAATCCCTGATGCTGTCTCCGATACCTGACGGCGAGCATGCCGGTCGCTTTGCGCTGTGGGAGATGACAGGTGCCAGGATACCAGGACTGATATCAAGCCTGCTTCTGGCCAGAAGTGTCCGGGGTATTGACGGCCTGGATACTACTGAAGCTGTTGAGGCTTACCTCAGTCAGCGGATGAATGAAAAATGAGCGGTGCTGCTGAAGCCTTTTCCGCTGCACGCGTGGGGGACGGCATAGAACACTCCGCCTCTAAAGGCTGGCTGGTGCTCGGACTGATAGGCGGGGCCATTGCCGGTGCGGCGTTCACGCTGGCCACGGGAGGCGTCGGAACGGTAGTCCTGGCCGCGACGGTCGCCGGTGCAGCTGGCGGCGGCGGGCTGGGAGAAGTTCTGGGTAGCATGTCTTGGGCCCCCCACCACGAAAGCGGCTATCTGGTCATTGGCTCATCAAACGTGTTCATCAACGGACGGCCAGCGGTGATGGCACATATGTCTGTGGGTGACTGTGACGAGCACGGTCCTGCCCTGCAGCGGGTAGCCGAAGGGTCTTCACGCGTCTATATCAACGGACTGCCCGCTGCCAGGACGGGGGATCGCTTGACATGCAGTGGTGTCATCAGTGACGGATCTCCCAACGTCATTGTTGGTGGTAGTAAAGTACAGACTGACGAAATCAGTCCGGAAATCCCGGACTGGGTGGACAGAGTACTGCTGGGCGTGGGCCTCGCGGCCACGGCCGTTCTGGCGGGGCCGGCGATAGCCCTGCTGGGTTTTGCGGGAGGCCTGGGTGGAGGCTATGGCGGTGCTTACATTGGCGGGAAATTATGGGGAGAAGGCTCTGACGGTCAGAAGTGGCTTTCGCTGGGCGGTGCGTTTGCAGGCGGCCTTGCCGGCGCAAAAGGAGGCGCAGCCTTCAATGCGTGGCGTAACACACCCAAGAGCCTCATCAACCTTAAAGAAATAGAACCCCAACTGGCCACCGATCCGGACAGTGCCTTTTTCTGGTCAGGACGCACTGAAGGTGTCGGCGGCCCTGACGTCGCAGAAGCCATCGCGAAGTCCCGGGGCGGTGTCACGCTCGAATCCACAATCAAAGATAAAAACATTAAAATGCCTGAATGGGATTTCGATAACCCGCAGAGCATCAAGGCCTGGGAGGACGTCTCCGCGTCTTATGCAAAACAGGTATCAGGAGAAGTCAGGGCCGTAGTTGGACAGTCGTTGCGTGAAGGCAATATATGGGAAAACGTTGAGTTACCGCGCCTGATGGGCAATGATAATGTCACGAAAATCACAACAATCGATCCGGTATCACAGACGGAAAAAGTCATTTTTGTAAGGGATAGATAACTGATATGAAAATTACAGGCACCAGTTCGTATGTGATGCTCGATATCGACGGCAAAAAAATCAGGGCAGAGGGTGAGATGGTCGTGGGTGGTTTCGTGGCTGAAAAAAACACCATGAAACAGTTTGAACCCCCCTATGAAAGTGAACCCGTAACTGATGCCGTTCGTCAGCACTATATCGATGAAGCAGTCAAAAAAACCCAGGGTTCTCATATGGTTCTGAAATTTGTTTAAATCTGTACCGTGAAGGTGGCCTGCTAATCACTTTCACATCTCACTCCCGCCACAGCATTCAGGCAGGCGGAAAGGGGGGCATTGCCGTTCTGACCTGCCCCCCCGTAAACTAACATACCATGATGCAAGCAATGTCCGCCTCTGACACGAAACAGACCAACTGAAGAGCCGTGAGGGCTACTACGAGCGAACAGCCGCAATTATCCCCCCACGGATAATTAATTATTCGTAAGCCCTCTAAAAGTGCATGGTCCGTATTACCGAAACACTTAAATTTCAAGCGCGGCAAGGATTGCGGTTTCCATTTTCTCCGGAGTGGTGAACGGTGCAAAACGCTTGAGAGGTTTACCGTCGCGTCCGATCAGGAACTTAGTGAAGTTCCATTTTATTCGCCCACCCAGCACGCCTGGCAATTCTTTTTTCAGATAGCGAAACACCGGGTGGGCTGCGGTTCCGTTGACATCGACTTTTTCGAACATCGGGAAGCTCACACCGTAGTTAATGTGACATGTCTGCGCTATTTCGTCGGCATCGCCGGGTTCCTGTTTACCGAACTGGTTGCAGGGGAAACCAAGCACCACTAAGCCCCTAGCCGCGTATTTCTTGTAGAGCGATTCAAGGCCACCGTATTGTGGCGTAAAACCACAATGGCTGGCGGTATTAACGACCAGGACTACCTTTCCCCCATAGTCAGCCATGGAGATAGGCTTACCGCCAAGACTGGTGGCTGTAAGTTGATAAAAAGGGGTCATAGCGGGATCCTCAAATCAGAACGGGTTTGACTTCAAAAAGGCCACGTTGTGCTTTACAGCAGGGACACAGGGCGTGGAGGATAAATCCTGTCATGCTTGCCTGGCAAATCTGAAACTCAGTGCGATACATTTTTGCAAAGTAGAACGAAAAGAGCCACAAACAGGGACCTCGACCTGCTCTGTGTTGCTTAAAACACCGTAAGCAGTGGCGTGTCGGCGAATCAGTGGACAATGCCGTTATGGTTGGGTGTCGGGAGAAAATCCTTAAAAAGGAATTACAGATAACGGATACGGATAAACGTTTTTATACACATGAAATCAGGTAGCTGCATAGGTGCCAGAAGCTGGGAATTAAAGAATGCGAACAACCGAAGAATTGAGCGGAAGTATGGAATAACACCGCTACTGCAACGTTGGCAGATTATAAAATAAACGAAAAAACACATCCTTTTATACACCCGAGGTTGCGGAAGCATATAGCGAAACAAGGGGAGGGAAAATAATGTCATTTACCTCCTGCTTGCTACAGTCACTGTACATTGCCCTCGCTGTTATTCAGGTGAGGTTTATCGTCAGGATCTCAGTCCCGCCAATAGCGAGCGCTTCCGGTATCGGTGCTCATTCAGTTCCTTGCAGGCCGCAGTTCGTAATGGTAGTTGTTACCGGAGTTGTTGAGGGTTTGGTTAGAAGGGATTTACAGCGCTGTGGTCCAGCTTTGTGTACCCCTAAAACTAAACGCGCATTGTATGACTGATGTATGCCTGGCCAACGACGAGGTGCCCGAATCTCTGATACTGCCTTCGGGGCTGTTAATTGGCAGTGTACTGGCTATATAGCCACAGCCACATTTAAAAATACTTATGAAAATATTTACTTGCTCCATTGATTACCTTGTTTTTAATGGTTATTTTCCTTTGAGATAGTTTGACAGAGCTTTTTTTGAGGAATAAATATGCCAGAAATTAATAATGGTTTAGTCGAATGGTTGTGGATACATGGCTGGGCGGGGTGGTCGATATTACTGGGTTTGATGGTGATTGGCATTTTGCATAGCTGGTTTGTGAAAACCGAACCGGCGAGTATTGTTCGTGGAGTGTTGAATTTCAGAAAGCACAGGCTTGAAAGTATGCTTAAGGAAACATTTACTAACCCCAAGGTACATGGGATTGTGACTCAGGAACTAAATCAGAAAAATTTATACAAATTAACTGGCTTAGTAGATCATCGCCTTCAGGATGCAGCTATTATTTTCCTGTCCCGTTTTAACCTTCGGGCTCGCTATCTCGCACCATGGCGTTACTGGCTTACAGAAAAAGATGGCGGGATTAGATTTGACAAGAAATGGTATCGACTTGCCAGGAAGTTATTTGTTTGGGTCAATTTGCCATTTAGTACTATGTTTCTTATTTTCCTGGTTTATCAATTTGGTCACTCGTTTGACCAGAAATATATTGCACCATTCTTGTTGTTTAATATTGTGGTCTGGTGGTTTCCATGGTTAATGTTATCCTCTGTTCCGAAGCCATCCAGCACAAATGAGCTGGAGATGAGGCTGATAATCTTTAATCATGAGAAAGATACACAGGATTTGACGAGCGATGTCTCAAAAACTGCTGAATAGCAGGTAATATGCGGATAGTCATTTATATAGCCACTCTCCAGCAATTGCCGCGTTAATCAGCATTCCAACCGTTAAAGGTTTATGAGGATCCGGGATATGGCTGGTGCCCAGATATTCCGGATGAAAATATTTGCTTAAGTCAAACTCATTGCGTTTTACTTCCCATTTTTCAAAAAAATCATTCATCAGGCTTTCAGCTGTTTCGAAGGCCAGTTTCAGATCGTCACGCAAGCTGGTCTGCTCAGTTATTTCCTTTCTGTCTCCCCATAGTACATATTTGCGGGGAGTGTAGTTGCTTTGAACGAATTCGATAATCTCTGCAGCAATATTGTTCATCAGAAATATGTCCACTGAATACGGTGCTCCGGACGGGCAACCTTGTTGTAGGTCTGTCGTATATCCCTGAGGATACTGTAGATAGCTCCGAAAGACAGTATCCAGCCAACCCAGGGAATGTTTCGCCCGACAAACGCGCCAAGGTTATTAACCCAACTGATGTGAAGATCGCCTATCGTTTTACCCGTCAGGGTTGGGAGTAAAAAGCCCCGAGGGAAGCGATAGTTAAGCAGTTTTCTGGAGGTCCATGCAGCTACGGATGTTCCCGGGGTTGTTCCCCCGGGCTTTGTTCTGGTTGGGAGGAGGGGTTGTCCGGAGAGAACGAGTGCCGCTGCCGTGACAGAAATCTTCAGGTGCTCACTTACGGCCTGTACGCCAATCAGCCAGAACAACTGAACATGCGAGACATTCTGGTATCCGCCATAGAAATAGGTTCCGTTAAGATCTTCAGTCGTATCCATTTTACTGATCCCTTCACCATACGTTGCAATACTATCTCGTCAACCCGGACGGCTTTACCCAGGAATTCTCTGACTTTTATTTGCCGTCGCCTAAAGAATTTACTGCTGCAGTAGCCAGTGCTTTCCTCCATTCTTCCGATGATCGTTACAGAGGGAGAGTTGCAGGTGCGGCATATTAAAAAGTTCAGCATTCTGATACTGGCACTTTTGCCGGAGGTTCAATGCTAGGCATTCGAAAAAGACGAACTGGCGCAGTTATGCCAGGCTCAGGCTGGTTTGGAGCGTGCTTTAGTGGTTGCCAGCCAGAACAAGAACACCCGCTTTTATTTCGACCATCCACAGGCCTCCTGCGCCATTGCCACATTTCCATTTACCTTGAACCCTCACGAGCCAGGCTTACTGTTTCGGCGACTGTTGCTGGACAGTATCGTTCCGGGGAGCCGTCATGGTGATGAGCGGGGAGCGGATCAATCCCATACCATTCCTGAACGGATGTCATGAACGGAAACAGACCTGGTAGATTTCTAAACCTGACGATTATCGCGGTAAACATACCGCTGTATTTCTTAAAGAAGCCGACGAGGTGGTAAACAATGCGGAGGAAGAGAAGCCCCGTGTTCGGGGCTTCTGGGTGAGTCATTCAATGCCGTATTTTTTTTCCGTCACAAATTCCGGTTCTTTCCAGTTAGGTCCTTTAATTACGCTCATTTTGTCGCCCATAGAAACGATGCCCTGATCGCTCAGCGCATGGAACGTATTCATGAACTCACCCGTTTCAATTGCACTGAAACGATATTGTACAAAATAACGATCCAGATGCGGGTAACCAATACTTTTTGATAATCCAGCGAAGAAAATGATGATATCTTTTACATTTTCTTTAGCAAATAAATCCTTTAAGTCAATCATTTAGCACCTCTCATTTCTTGTTCTTCGGCAGCTTTTATCGCTTCAGGAGTATAAAAAAGCGTATATTCTGATTTAAGTTTGAAATCTTCTAATGTTGCTGTATGAGCATTATTCCAGACTTCAGCCGCTTTCATTCCATTATCCGGTACTGTTCCATCTGCGATCCCAAGGGCACGATAACGCTCCAGTTCTCTGATTTCATGAGTATAAAAGCGCCTGTCCGTATCCGTCACGTCTAATTCACCGCTGAGAATTTTTTCCAGACGATCAATCATCATCGTATTGTCAATCGACTCACCAAACCGGGCTGTATGCAGTTTCACCTTATCAATTCCGGCCTGATTGATGACTGCACCCTGCCAGTCCAGATCCCGCACCGGACCACCAGCCTTATCGGGGTTATAGGGACGACCGCTGTATTTGCCTTTTTCCGTCACCTCACCGTACGGACTGTTCTGCATTACATACAGGGGCTTCAGGCCGGACTCTGCAGGGAAAATCAGTACAAAGTCGCGGAAATCGGGGTTCCCCGGCACAGGAGCGACTGTTACCGTATCACCCGGAGGCACTTCAGCATGGTCACCCGTATGCACAATGGTTTCCGGCAACGGAACAGGCCCTGTCAGTCCAAGAGGACCATTCACCCCCGGGGCGTCTACAGGGCTGACCAGAATGGTCTGTGACGGCACATCGGGCATAGCTGGTAATGTGTATCCCCAGTACCCTGTTTCTTTGTCCAGAATGGCACGTACTACCGGGACATCGCCGGCAACCGGCGTGCGAACCAGTTGCGTCTCAAGCGTGCCATCCACACGCATCACCATACGGCCGCGAACTGGCATTGAAACAGATTTACCGCTGTCAGCCGCGTCCTCAAGCGTAGCCTGGTCAGGCAGGAAAAGCGCATCAGACGGCATTATGGAACTGATATCCCGGCCGGGGACAATATCGCTACCGGCTCCGGCATCTTCTGAATATAAAAGCCCCGCAATGACCACGGCCACCGGACCTGACATTCCCGCTACGGCTATACCCCGCAGCTCTGCCAGTGCCATTGTAATTCGCGACCAGACACCTGCAGCCACACCACTGTCCAGCGAAATCCCGCCAGCAGAGGCGACTGACCAGATAAGCGGAAATGTGGCGGGTACAGCACTGGCCGGGATACCCCGCACGGATTGTATGTCCGTGGATTTAAGTTTATCTGCTGCTGCCTGGCGCGCCTGACGGGCTTTTTCCTGTTCCGCTGCTATACGGGCGTCCTCGGCCGCTTTTGCCGCTGCATCGGCAAGACGTTGCTGCTCCGCTGCTGCGGCCGCCGCGGCTTCTGCTGCTTGTTGCTGACGCTCTGCTTCTGCTGCGCGGACGGCAGCCTGCTGAGCAGCATTCAGGGCGGCTGATGCTGCCTGCCGTCGCGTTTCGGCATTGTTGTAATTCATGCTGGCAAGGAGGCTGGCCTGTTCAGCGGAACGGGCTTCAGCTTCAAGCTGATTTGCCTGATTTCGTTTGTTTACTGCGTCTGCCTGGGCAGCGTCACGCTGTGCTACAGAAATACCGACAGAGACAAATGCGCGGAAGGTTATCGTGTGCTCCGCTGTATCCCGGGTCTGAAGTTCTTCATAACCGAGCATACCGTTTTTAGCGATAATACTTTTACCGCGAGGGCGTTTACTCTCGATGGTCTGGGTGATGTTTTGCCAGACCTGTTCTGCCTGTGAAGCAGCAACTGCTGTGCTGGCCGCAGCCTGTCGCTTATTCAGGGCCTGACTCAGCGCATTGTCTGCAAAGGATTTCAGGTTTGAAGCCTCCCGTGTCGCCACATCAAGATTGTTTTGCGACTCAGTTACAGACTGGTATTGCCCCGCAGCGACTGCGGCATTGATGGCGGCCTGTCGCTGCTGCTCTGCAACGGCTGCGGCTTGCGCAATTTTTCCGGCGAACTCTTTTGCTGCTATTTCTGACTGTTGCTTTTCCTGTGCCAGTTTGATAGCAGCAGCCTGTTTTTGCGCTTCTGAGGGGCCAACAGCGATAAAAGTCTTAACTGTACGATCGTGTTCTGAACCCACTATTTCGCGGTACACCCAGTACCCCATCTGGCCGTTGTGGAGAACGAGTGGAAGATTTGATACTGACGATCCAGCTCCGCCATTTTCACCACTATTATCAGAATTTATATCCCCTTTAACTGCGTTTATTCCTTGTGTGATCTGAATTGCACCGTCAGACCCCAGTGCCGGACTGGCAATCCCTACCGTTTCGGCGTGGTATCCGGGCTTGATACCAACAGGCTGTCCATTACCGTCACGAACATACGGGTCTCTGTTGAGTCCCATCCCTGTTGAACCCTGACCATCGTATTCAAAACCAGGCATATATAATCTCCTGCCGGGCCCGCGCTTAACAACGCAGGCTTGTTATTGTCTCACCGTTGAAATACCGGATGTTTGAGGTTTTTGATTTCTCAGCAGCAGATTAGGGAGTTATGGATTGAGTTTCTCCTGACCGGTGATGTCAGGCTTACCAACGGACAGGTCCGTGGGGGCTGGTCAGTATCAATACTCTCAGGAGCCTTGATGCCCTGCCGCACGGCACGGCAATTTCCGAAGTTATAGTGCAACTGAACGGTACACATCCAGTGCCACCCTGGTGTCCGGATGCGTAATTGTTACGGTTCGCCCTTACTGGAGGAACATGGTTACCATGGAGGATGCGTTCAGACCATTTGTTGAAACCGGGCTGCTTATCTTGCCGGGGGATTTTCTTTCTTATTTCGCTGGCTTCTCTCTGTTCTTTCCTCAATGTCGCAATATGGCACCCAAACTACGCGCCCTGTTCGATCGACTCAGGGGGGAGGGGCGACAGTATATTTTTAGCTGTGAGCGCGGGGGCGATCACGACGCTGACGTGGCACCTGAGAATTTCCCCTTTTGCCATGAGCGCCATCTGCTTTTGAAACTTATTGCCAGGTGGCAATATAGCCGCACTTGCTAAGCGTGAGATGCAGGCATACAGCAAGCTTAATCGGGGCTGCAATTGCTGGCAGAACAGCGCTCATAAACTTCATCCGGGAAGATTCATCACTCTGCGTTATGAGTCTACAAGACACAGAATCAGGTATTTACAATGAAGAAAATAATGTTAGCGATTATTTTGTTGGCTTTAGCTCCGTCAGCCTTCAGTGCCGAAAAAGCAGATATTATCGCCGGGCCAGAAACTGATACTTGTTGGCGTAATAATACTGACCGTGGAAAAGCTTCTGAATGCTTACACGCTCTGAGTGATAAAAGTAATAAAAGCATGGATGAGCTAGTTGCCAGAACAGTCGGGCAACTCAAGGAGAACAATACTGGCCCCGTATACAAAAGCAAGGATCCTCAACTGACCATTGGTGATGTCTTCAGTCAGCTTTTCCTGGAGTCGCAAAATTCATGGAAAGTGTATCGCAACAGCTTCTGTTTAGGCGTTGGGTCGCAAATCGGTGAGGATACCTATGATTACTGGCCCGATATTTATCAGTGTCAAATCAACCTTAATAAGCGGCATACTGAAGAGATAAAAATGCTTCATGCTGATGAAGAGTGAGTGAGATTAGTAAGTGAGTTTAGTTGCCTGCTGACTGACTTGTTGTAGTTCAGCAGGCTTAATCCGGTTAATGGATTGATTTGATTACATGATGTTTTCGTGCTGGTGGGCGGCGTGAGAATATGGTGAGCTAATAAATTGCGGAACTACCTTGTTGAAAGGTATTGGGTTTTTACTTCCTGCTCAAGGAAATATGGCATCTCTTCATGAGTTTTAGCGCTGGGCATTAACAGGCTGCGCAAGCTAGTTTCTCACCCGTCTAGTGAAAAAGTTAACCGGCGCAGCGGAATGAATAGTTCTGTTATTGCTGCCTTTTGTGATCGGGATAAATTCAGCGGTGAGTCTGCTCAGATTGCATTTTTTTGCGCCGTTGTTTGCGTGGGATTGACTGCCCTTCCGAATCGAAATAGCGGCCAGGCCAAATCTCACTGGCCGCGACGCCAATCGCTTCTGCAATGAGTTGTTCTCCTTTGGGCCATGGTCGGGTCAGTGCGTTAGCGAGGGTTGAAGAACTTAGGCCTGCGGCGCGTGATACGGCGGCCAGCGAGGTGTTGCGTTTATGCAGCGCGGCAATGATATCAGCAGGGTGCCAACCCTTTTTTTCCTGGTCGGTATTCATACAACCTCCTTTGTCAAAATCCAAACATCCTTCTTTTATGAAATTTTAAGACAGCCGGGCGTGGCCGGTTGTGATCCCTTATTCATCCGGGGCAGTCTTAATCGCTTACCAATCAGCGCGATATCTACGGCTCTGATCACATACAGCGATTATCCCTGTTCGCATCAGGACTGGCCTAAATTATTTCTTTGCCTGATAAATTTTAAATTTATTCTTGATTGATTTTTGTGCAAAAGAGAAGTTTGTGCGCCAGATATTGACTTGGTTTGTCGGATTGCGGTTGTGCCGGAGGCTTATTACAACGCATTGGGTGATGCACTTGCCTCGTTAACTTCGTAACTTTGCAGTACCGTCACTAGAATAAAAATCATCCGAATACAACCATGCTGATTACTCCTCAATAAACAGAAAAGCGGATTCTGTTTATCAGTTTTTGCTATCGATAATTAAAGAATTTAACGGATTAAATTGTTGCATTTATATAAATAAATCATGGCGCATCATTCATTGGTTATATGTGTTGCGCCAATTTTATAACACTTCACTGTCATCCATGCTCTGCATTTTATGAATGGCTTGGCATTAATTTGTGATGTGAATAGAAAAATAAACATGTTATTTATGTAAAATGGCTAAGCCCTTTGCATCTACTTACTAATAGTTTGTAAGTGGGTGATGTTTTCCTGGTTTTAATTTATATTGTTGTTCATATATGAATGAATTTTAGGACGCTACATTTGAAGTGATATTATTTTTATGCATATTTGCAACGCCTTAAAATTGAATCAAATTTTTTACGTTATAGATTTTATATCAAGGAGTTAACATGAGTGGTTGGTTTGAGTTAAGCAGGAGCAGTGATAATCAGTACCGGTTTGTTCTTAAAGCAGGCAATGGTGAGATCATTTTGACAAGCGAACTTTATAGGACGAAAAGTTCCGCAGAAAACGGCATAACATCCGTACAGACCAACTGTCCTCTGGATGATCGTTATGAAAAGAAAACAGCGTCGAATGGTAAATACTATTTCAATCTCAAAGCCGCTAACCATCAGGTAATTGGTACAAGTCAGATGTATGCCACTTTGCAATCCCGCGAGACAGGTATTGCTTCAGTAAAAAGCAATGGTAGCAGTAAGACAATAAAAGATAATACATAACATATTAACCTCTAAGGCAGAGCGGCTCTATTCGGTCTGCCTCTACTGACCTCCCGATTAGCTTCCATTCTTTAGTAATAACCCCATTTCTGGCGTAGTAGCTCGCTATAAAGTCAGTCTCTGACTAAATAGAAGCCCTGCATATTTTGACCCGATTCGCAAAAACATATCCGGATATGGATCGTTGACAATGAATTAACCTGTCAAAGTTATAGCTTTGCAAATAAAGCCAGACAGGGTTTGACGTCACTCCCTGTAAACGTGACCAGATATACTCATCTCGATTATGTTCTGCTTCCCGTCGATCATGTGCCGGACGGTCTTATCATGATTAAGCGCCAGTGTCACTGAATACCAACTTATCGATGTACTTAAGCATATTCGGGGTCAGGGTCAAAGCATTTGGCTGCGCCCTTTCAGTACCCTATAACGGGATAATGGGTGGCGATCCAACGAGAGTAAGTGCCAGGCGGAGTACTTTATGGGATGATACTCGCATGGAAACGGGGGGACATTGAGTGAACATAATACCGATTCGGGGCGATTACGAATGGACCGCTTTGGAATTCTTTGCAGGGATCGGCCTGGCTAGGGCCGGAATGGAACAGGCGGGAATCCAGACTGTTTGGTCTAACGACTATGACCTGAACAAAAAAAAGATGTATGAAGGCCACTGGAAATCCCATGAACTTTTGCTGGCAGACATTCATACCCTGAAAAGCGAAGACCTGCCAACAGCAGATGTTGCTTGGGCTTCATCACCTTGTACGGATCTCAGTCTGGCAGGTAGGCGTGTAGGTTTACGGGGCGGCCGTGAATCTTCTGCCTTTTTCGGTTTTACTGATCTACTTGCGGGCATGAATGAACGCAGGCCTGAAGTGATCGTTCTTGAAAATGTCACAGGCCTTGCCTCTTCTCATAACAGAGAGGATTTGAGAGCTGCGGTCAAAGAGTTTAATGCGTTAGGTTATGCAGTTGATGCAATTACCTTAGACGCACGACGTTTTGTGCCTCAGTCCCGGCCCCGGCTATTCCTTGTGGGAGTCAAGAATCCGATTGATGGCGGCGAACAAGATACATGCTTAAGACCGGACTGGCTCTCCTGGTTACATAAAGACCCTGAAGTGCGCACTTTCATGATGCCCTTACCCAAAGCGCCTGATCTGCTGAGCCAGGGCTTCACATTGGAGATTGAGGCTATGTCTGACAGCGATCCGCGGTGGTGGAGTTCTGATAAAGTCGCGCTTTTCAAAGAGTCGATGGCAACTGTTCAACGTGAGAGATTGGAACATTTTGTCGCTCTTGACAGTACTACAGCCCGTACAGCCTATCGCCGCACGCGTAATGGCATTCCCGTATGGGAAATGAGAGCAGAAGATATTTCCGGGTGTTTGCGTACAGCGCGAGGCGGGTCGTCCAAACAGGCTGTGGTAATCATGGGGCAGGGGGCGCTAAAAATCCGCTGGATGACCGGGCTTGAATACGCTCGTCTGATGGGGGCTGGCTGGTACACGCTGGAGAACATGCGTGACTCTCAGATTCAGTATGGTTTCGGGGACGCTGTCGCGGTTCCTGTTGTGGGCTGGGTGGCCAGACATATGATTCTTCCGCATCTGACGGCGGCAAAAAAATCACACGGAATAAAAGTGAATGGATAAGCTGAGTTACAGTGAAATATACCTTGCAGCTGCAAAATCCTGGTATGAAGGGGAACGAGCCAAGAATGGTTCGATAAATACCAACGTTATGAATGCTGGGCTAATTGTCTCACGCATGATGGCAGATGGCATGCCTATTACTGACGATCGATTGTATAGTGAAAAGAAAAGCCAGGTGCGGGGGCTTAGCGGCCCCACCATATCGAAGATTCTTGAACAACATGGCGAACTCCGCGTTTTCACTCGAGAAGGGGGACGCACATCCAGGGGAACCATCTCCCTTGCTGCAGCGTTTAGGGATGTGCTGAACAATACTCAGGTTAATGGAAATGAACCTATCGACGTGGCAGTGGTTTCAAGTCAGCTCGAAGCGTTCTTCACTCAATGTGTGCGTCTGGACTATTTTGATAAACAAAGGATTACGGTCGATCTGGACTATAATAAGCCAGTTGCCTCTGTAGTAAGTGATATCCTTAAGGCAGCGGCGGAACGCTCTGACAAACCCACCGGTGCGGTACTGCAGCATCTTATTGGTGCCAAACTTCAATTACGCTTTCCCGGTGTTAAAATCGGCAGCGACAGAGCCAATGCTGCTGATTTACACACTGACCGCGAAGGTGATTTTCAGGTTGGTACAACGGCATTCCATGTAACTACTGCGCCTATGGAAAAGTTAATTTCACGCTGTGCTGAAAACAAGCGCGCAGGTTACAGACCTGTCATACTAACCCTTGAAAGCAAAGTCATTGCTGCACGCCAGATGGCCGATAACGTCGGTATGTCTGAGCAGATTGCCGTCCAGGCAGCAGAAACTTTCATCGGCAACAACATTGAAGAGATTGCTGTCTATGATGGCGATAAAATCCGGGAAGGTCTCGCAAGGCTGATTCGGACATATAACGACCGCATCAATGTTATCGAGATAGACAAATCTCTTATGATTGATGAGCCTCGCTGGATAGTTAACATACTTTCCGGTTCCACAGATACATAGGAATAATCAAGCGTAACGAGCTGTTATTTAATAACACAAAAAAACCAGTAACCTTTCCCATCCTGATTAAGTATATTCCGCCGTCCGTAATATCCAGGCATGGAACCATAGAGGCGAATAGATCTGCTATGAGCGAGGAACAGCAGTTCATAGTTGCTCTCACCAGCGATGAAGGCATTCTCTAAATGGCGGTGTGTTAATCAACGGGTAGCATCCAAGGAGGCAGCTCGCGTGTTTGATTTGTACCGCACCGCCACTGAGATACAAAATTACCCGGAATAACGAAGGCGTAAGTGGTCGCTTTTTGAGCATGTTCGTTTTGCCAGCTGCCCCTGCGGCTGGACGGCGTTTATCCACAGCTTTATGTCGATACTGTGCAGCCAGACTGTGGACAAGATGGCCTCTTTGTCCACCACCCGATTTATGAGCATGAATGGCAACGGGTTTTTTCAGGGAGCACGCGTTATGCTGTCCTTATATCAATCCATGATTTGTAATGTAGTAAAGCAACTTATTTGCTTTTTACGATGTACATCTGATCTGCCGGAATCACGAATGAAACTGCGCCCTCTGGTTTTTTACCTCCATCACTACATTTTTCCCGAAACCATTGGATAAGATCGAAACGTTACTGAATTTCGAATATTCAGCCCCGAGGTTACTTTTCTCATCCTTTAAACCATACTCTTCAGCATATGTTGCATAGGGTTAACCCTATGATCATGGAAAGGAAACGACCATCGGTGCGGGTGGCCGAACCGAAACGATACAGGACAGGGTGGTGATTAACGTTAACAGCGGCAACTGGACGCATAATGTCAACGACGGCACGATTACGATATTCAGTCCGCAGGATATTACTCTGCGCAGCACCACGAAAATCAACCTCGACGCGCCCAACATTAAAAGTAAGGCAAAGGCACATAATGAAAGCTTTACCGGCAACTCTTTCAGCATGACTGGTCTGTCAGAAAGTTTCACCGGTGCTTCTTTTGGCTTTACAACAACAGCCATCAGCACCTCAGTGATGAGTATCTCAGCAGGGGCGTTTTCGATCAAAAACAAACCATTCGAGCTTAAACGTCACGACAATAAAATTCAGTTTGTAAGCGGGGCGGAGACAACTTTATCCGGGCTCCGGACTTTTTTTGGCACGTTAACCACATTTATTTAAGAAGATGAAAATGGCAAATTTCGCGATGTGGGGCCTGATTGTTGCCATCGCTGTTATTACGGTGGTGGTCATTATCGGTATTCGCAATTCTATCGTCTCAGCGCGCATCAATGAGGCGATAAAGAAGGAGGGAACTGAAGCCTCCGCACTGATCGTTGACGCGGCTCAGCACCAAAATCAGAACGCCGAAGGCCGGCTATCCCTGAATCTTACAGTCGAGTTCACCGCCGGAACGGAAAAGGTTGTGACCAGGAAAGATGTGGTGGTCAAAATATTCGATGCCGATGAGTTTAAACCCGGGCAGCGAGTAACAATCCGCTATAAAAATGATGACCCGTCACAAATTGTGGTGCTGGGGAATGCTGGTAATTAAGAGGGTCAAGCAGGTAAAGCCCAAAAAACTCCCCAGGGAAAAAGCGACTCCGGATAAGGCGAATGGATAGCTGCCATACAGCCCTTACCGGATATCCGGAGCGATTAATTTCTGTGTTGGGTTGCATTGTAGATATCATCATTTTCTCGTTTACCCACTCCAATTACGATGACCGTCACCATTTCATCGTTTACGCTGTAAACCAGTCGGTAACCCGCGCCACGGAGCTTTATTTTGTACTGATCTTTCCGTCCATGAAGTTGTGATGCGGGCACCCGTGGGGTCTGGAGGGGCTCAGTGAGTTTCTTTTTGAATTGTTCCCGAATGGTATGGCCCAATTTTTTCCATTCTTTCAACGCTGATTCATTAAAGGCCAGCTTATAGGTCATCAATATTGACCTCGATTACTGACTCACCGATTCGCTCGTCAGCAATACGACCCAGCTCCTGATCTTCCAGAATTTCCATCAGTTGTGCATACAGGGCAGGTGGTACACAGTAAAAAGCGGGTTCGTTGCGATTCAGGATGGCTACCGGGGCACCGTCTCCTGCATTGAACGTACCCATAGGATCACGTTTAAGCTCTGTAATGCTGGCCGCAGTGGTGGTTAAAATCTGAAATGCCATAACATATCCTCCCGTTAAGAGCTTCACTGATAGATCAATTAAAAGTGCTTTTAAAGGTGTTTTTCATTAAGCGGTGGTTTTCTTTACCATAAATCACCCTTCGGAAGCTTATCGAAACAGAGCCGATATGGGTCAAATGGATTGGAACCCGACTGTATTTGGTTGAGTGCATACCCGGTCATAGCGTAGATTCTTATGCGCGTTTCTGGCGTGCATGTTCGTGTGGTTTGTCAAAGTTGTTTCACCGGGATACGCCAGAAACGCGCTCCTTGTGTTTTCGATGGGCGTTAATCCCGAATAAGATATTGCCTGTGGTCAATGTACATTGAGGTATAAAGGCGGTGTCGCTTGAGGCGTTTTGGACTGACCCCACGCCCGTAGACAAATTCTGTCCTCACGATTGGGCCTGTTCGAAGGCCTCCAGACTGACGCCACCGGGGTGACTGTGGCGCCGGGCCCGGTTGTAGAACACTTCAATGTAATCGAAGATATCGGCCCGGGCCAGATCCCGGGTTTTGTATATTCTCTTCCTGATGCGTTCTTTTTTCAGTGAACTGAAGAACGATTCGGCCACCGCATTATCCAAACAGTTGGCACGCCAGATCATGCTCGGTGCCAGGTTATTGGCCCGTCAGAAGCGCTGCCAGTCGTCACTGCCGTACTGACTACCTTGATCGCTATGTACGATGACCTCGTCGTCCAGTTTTCGGCGCCAGACCGCCATCACCAGCGCGTAGAGCGCCAGTTCGCGTGAGAGAGTGGGCTTCATGGACCAGCCGACCACATTACGGGCGAAGAGATCGATAACCACCGCCAGATATAACCATCCCTGCCAGGTGCGGATATAAGTAATATCGGTGACCCAGACCTGGTTGGCCCGGACAACGGTGGACTGCCGCTGCACGCGATTAGGAGCAACGACTGAAGGCTTGCCAGCGATACGACGTGGCGCTTTATAGCCGCGCACAGCTTTAATCCGGTTCAGTTGCATAATCCGACCCACCCGGTTTTTACCGCAGGTTTCCCCGATTTCGTTCAGATCGCCATGAACCTGCCGGTAACCGTATACGCCTCCGCTCAGGGAATATGAGGCGCGGATAAGTATCAGCAGGCGCTGGTTATCTTTATCACGCGCCGGGACAGGGTTATGCAGCCACGCATAGAACCCGGCCCGGGCGACATTCAGTACCCGACACATCGTCATCACATCCCATACAGTGCGGTGTTCATTGATAAAGCGGTAATTCAGTCGGGCTCCCTTGCAAAGTACCGCGCGGCCTTTTTCAGGATATCCCGTTCTTCTTCGGTGCGTTTTAGCTGCGCCCGGAGTTTCAGGATCTCGCTTTTAGCTTCCAGTAAATCCCGGGCATGCTGCTCGCTGTTATCAGGTTTGATGGCCCGTAGCCACTCGTAGAGGCTGTGTGCAGAGACGCCCAGACGGTCAGATACTTCGGCGACGGAATAACCGCGTTCCGTTATCTGACGGACGGCTTCTTCCTTAAATTCAGGTGTAAATCGTGGTGTGCCCCTATGCTCCCCCTATGCTCAAACTATAGGGCAGGATCGTCTACCTAGACGGGGTCAGTCCAACTATAGGGCAGGATCGTCTACCGGGGCGGGGTCAGTCCACAGCACTCTTCAATTAAGAACGAGATGAGTTCTTCAAGTTTTTCATAGTGGGAATGGCAGAAAAGGGTTCTACCTTGCCTTTCTTGCTTAATCAGGCCGACGGACATCAGCGCTGACAGATGATGACTTAGCGTAGATGCGGGAATCTCAATTCTCTTTTGAAGGTCACCTACAGACATCCCTGTTGGCCCCGCTTTGACTAGATCTTTATAGATTACCAGCCGAGTCTGATGCCCCAATTCTTTTAGTGCAGATGCAGCCGATACGATATCCATCATATTCCTCAATGAACATTTCTATAATTTTAGAACAATGGAAATTTAAACATCTATCAATACACGTTTCTTTTGCATATTTTGCAAAAGAAGATATAAACAATACATACCTATTTATGTCATAAAGGCATTATTGAGTTTATTGTCGTTTAAGCATCTAATTATTGCGGTTTTAACAGTAATAATCCCTGCGAGTTAAACCTGCTTCAAACTGACGTGGAAAGTACCTGGCGGGGGCATATATCCACAATATTATGAAAGATGAGTACTCTTAAAAAAGGATCATCCGGGTGAAAGGTTCACATTGGAATAAATGGGATTTACACATCCACAGTCCGATGACGTGGCTGGCAAATAATTATAACGCTCAAGATATTGAAGGCTTCGTCCGTAAACTCGGAGAGCAGCAGTTATCCCTTGTCGCCGTAACCAACTATTTTTACTTCAGACAGAACGAACTAGAAACTATCAGAAATGAAATCGCCAGACAGGGACTTGCGATCACGGTTCTCGGGAACGTTGAATTTCGGCTTGATCAGCAGAACAAAAACGGCGAATTCATCAACATACATATTCTCTTTTCAGAAAAGCTGAGCACCGAACGTATCAACGAAGCCCTTTCCCGCCTCCCAATACGCCTCACTGATGGCGACGGAAAAAATGTGTACTGTTGTGAGAAAAGCGTCAGAGAAAGCGATCATGGAGTAGATACCATTACTGTCGCATTATCCGGACTCACTAACCACCTAAATTCTGAACTACGACCTTTTCAAGATTACCTTATCGCCGTTTGCCCCAATGGTTACGGAGGGTATCGTCCAGGAGCTACTGGACGTTCTGCTGCAGCGGCAACCGAGATAGACCGTCAGGGCCAGATAATCTTCGGGGGTGTTGATGACCGCACGTTTTTCCTAAGCACAGAACGCTATCCCGGAGCGACGATCAAACCAGTTTTTCTTTGCTCAGATGCGCACAGCCCAGAACAGATTGGCGGGCGATATACATGGGTCAAGGCGCTTCCCACCTTTGAGGGATTAAGGCAAGCCATGCTCGAGCCCGAATGCCGTCTTGCGTTAGACCAAACCTCGCCCGCCCAGCGGCTACCAAAAGTGCATTTCAGCCGCCTTGAAGTGGGTGGCCAAATTTTCCACGGCCAGAGTATTTGCTTCAGGAAATTATCCATCCCCCTTAACCCGGACATGGTAGCCATTATTGGTGGCCGGGGAACAGGGAAAAGTCTCCTTCTGGATGCGATTCGCTCACAGTTTGCCGGAGCTGCCAGCCGCGGCAGTGAAATACGTGACGTTAATGTACAGCACCTCATTGTGGAACTTGATAAGGCCAACGGAGAAAAAGTACTTTTTGAAAGTCGGAGCGAAGGGTACGAATATCTCCATGTATCTCAGGGTGAGATCAAGCTGCTCTGTCAGCAACCAGGCTTGATCAGCGATGAAATCAAAAAAATGTTACGTCTTTCAATAGAGGATATCCCGGAATCACTCAGGGAGGCACTGGCGGATAACTTGAGCGACTATCGTGCATTTCGTGAATACCACAGCTTTCGTGATGAACAACGGCAAGCCATCAACACGGAGAGTTATCATGTTGGCGTAATAAAAGCCGCTCAGGATAAAATCAACACACTGACCAGCGAAAAAAATAAGCGCCTGATCGAACAATTTCAGATTAACAGCTCTCGCAGTACGGTCCTGGCAAAGTCGCTGACCAGCACAAGCCTTCTGCTTCGTGAGACAGTTGAAGCAGAGGCCAGTCTGAATATGCGCATCCAAGAAGTTAATGATGCTGGTACGGGGGCTGTTCCCATTCCGCCGCTTGATCTAACTTCCCACAAAGCCTTTGTGTCAGCCCATATCTGCGCGCTGGAGAAGCAACAGGTACAGCTCGAAGAAGAAAATAAAAGAATCGTTATTGCCTTCCGGGAGCAGGGTATTGAACAGGATATTTCCGGTGTGCTAGAGAAAATTCGCGGTTACCAAGAACAGATCCAGCATGCCACCCTCCGTCAGGAAGAGATTCAGCAGCGCGTCGTGCAGGCAAAAATCGGAACAGCACAACGGGCCACGCTGGCGACTGATTTTGTACACCATCTGCTGGGTAAAAAAGAGAAAATCGACAACACCTTTGCATCTCTGACGGAAAAGCCGCATCTGACCACTGACCAGCGAGAGCTGATCCGTGAAATACTCATGGATATCCGTATCTTCGGGCAACCTCATTTTGATATCCCCGCGTTTTACAGTGGAATACTTGAGCGTGTTAACAGGGGAAAGTTTCGCGTTTCAGGCGAATTATCTACCGAGGAAAGACTACGGACGGTATTTGGTGTGCACAGTATCGAGGATTTTTTGGCTCTTATAGCTGGTCAGAAAATGATCTCCCTTCCTGAGATGCCGGGCGAAAAAATCTCCATTGAAACATTTGTATGGAAAAGTGAATATTTTAACTCCCAAGGGCCTTTTGCACTGCTTGCCTTTCTTTTCAGCCCAGAAAGTATTTCACGTTATCTGACAGTAAGGGCAGAATTTGAATATAAAGGGAAAACAGTTGAAAAACTTTCCGCCGGGCAACGGGGAACGTTTTACGTATGCCTCAAGCTAGCCACTGATGCCTTTGGTTCCCCCTTCGTGTTCGATCAACCAGAAGACGATCTTGATAACGACTTCATTATGCACAATCTGGTACCTTTATTCCGCAAGATCAAACAATACCGCCAAGTAATCATCGTTACCCATAATGCCAATTTGGTTGTCAACTGCGATGCTGAGCAGGTGCTTATCGCCAACAATACGGATGAAATGATCAGTTATCGTTGCGGGGCCCTAGAATATGGCGATCACGGTGAAGAAAACAGTATGCGAAAAGCAATATGCGATGTACTTGAAGGTGGGCGTACTGCCTTTGAAGCACGCGAGCAAAAATATGGTATGCTCCTGATAGGCTAAAGAATTATCAAGTCGACAAGGTGAAATTAAAGAAGATATGGCCGCAAATTTACAGGCCATATCTTTTTTATGACAGCCTGAAGCGAACCTTTAAATCAGAACACCATTGCTACCATCTCCCCAAGACTGTCAGCCCTTTTCATCCCTAAGGAGGAATGAAGTGTCAGAATCTGGTTGAACCAGAATGGCACCCTATACCAAGGTACTCATTCGGAATCGTGGCTGATCCCTAAAGGTAAATAATAATGACTACAGAAAAACATGGGTCGACACTAGCGTACTGGTTCCGCTGTACCTGGGAAATTGCACTGACAGCAGTCGTCAGTGCAATAGTAACTTGCCTATTTATACTGGTGGCCGTTCTTGTTTTCAGGATGACAGAAACCGGCAGCGCCGTAGACTGGCTATCGGCAATCCTGAACTTGGCTACTGTATTGACCGCAATTGCGGCATTTGTTGTAGCACGGAGTTGGCTTCCCCAACTCACCACCCAGGAGGGGTACAAGCTTGCCATCAGCCTTGTGAATGACGAGATTCGAACTCTTGATCGCAGCAATCCATTGAAAGACGATGTCAATAAGGCTGTGCAGGCCGTAAAAAATCTTGGAAATAGAAGGACTATCCTTAACACAGAACCTGAAATTACAAAACTCCGAAGTATCATAACATCCGCCGAAAAACGACGGAAAAAGATGCGGGATCTGAGAAAAAAAATGGAAACGTATGGTCTTGAACCCGCAACTGACCGAGCCGCTGCACTTGAAAAGATGTTAACTGCACTTGGTAAATGCATTGATCGGGCGAATACTGCACAAGTGCTGCTGATGGTGTTGAGTCTAAAAGGCTCAATAACCGAGCTATCTCAAGAGTTTATAAATTCTGATCGATTCTCAATGATTGAACGTTTGAATAATGGGGAGGACTTGGAAACTCTGACTATGGAGAATCTTTCGGAACTGGACAAAGCATGGTGGGACATGACTCGTGAACAAGAAGAGTTTCTCGGGAAAAACAGTCAGATTGGTAAGCTCTTTAAGGTACGCCGGTGAGTCCGAAGAGGGTTATGTGCAGATGATACGGGTGAGGATTACGTTCCAACAAATCGTCGAAGAAAGCTGGACTATTTTGCTTAAATAGAGCTCAACAATTTACCTGATTTGTGTATTTTTAGTAGATTGTTAATTAAACAAAAGAGGGGGCGTTGCCATGAGTGAGAACGGTTTCAATAAATATGACCTGAGCAGCACCTTTGCGCGCTTCACCACAAAACGCCGTAATATCGTTAGTGATGAGTCCAAGTTAAAGCGGAAAAAACCTGAGCCAATTGCACTATCCAGCGCAACTAATGCATGTGGAACCGCCGTGACCTGCCCCCGGGATTAGATACAACCTTCAGTTAGTAATGTTGGTCGATGACCCTGACCATTACCTATAAAACTGAAAGATGACTACCGAATCTGTGGCGTTCCAGACTGATTGCTGGCCTGACGGCGGAGGATCAGCGAAGACCTGCCCCGGGGTGATGCTGAGAGCGAACCTCCCAGCGGGGTAGGAGGCATGATTATTGCCTTCGCCGAAGTGTTGCTGGCGCGGGGATTAAATCCGGCTGAGCAGCTGTTGATCACAGCAGGCGATATCAATCCCCTCGCGGCCGATATGACGTTCATCCAGCTGAGCCCGCTGGGGATACCGGCCATCTTGAACACGGGCAATTCCCTGGCTCTGACGGTGAATAGTACCCGCTATACGTCGGTGTACTATTTCCATCAATGGGAGGGCCGTCTCCGGCTGCATGAGCGTATTCAGGCCATGAGGGTTTTTCTTTCCTGAAATATTTGAAGAGGTCACCGGCAGAGGACATAAACGCTGATGCCGGTTATGACCTGCCTTATGTCAGGACGTAGATAAAACTGTGTCACGTCTTTGATATCCGGGAATACCAGCGTGAAGTCTTTTCTGCTTATGCCGATAATGGCTGAGACGCAAGCCGTTAACCTGAAAAGAAAAAAGGAGATGTGAATTGAACAGACTTACAGGAATCGCTGTTTTATGTCTGGCTCTGATGGGATGCAGTTCTGTACCCACAGACAACAGAGTGCTGAATCTTAAAACAGAAATGCAGTCGCCGGTGTCAGCGCCTTCCACCTGGACCGTACCCGCAGACAGCCTTCTAAAAAAGGCAAAAAACCGAAACCTGATACTCTATCCGCTGCCTCCATTACCGGGAAAACCATTTAACTCAGAGCTGGACAGGAAATTTGCCGCTGCGACCATGTACATAGATTTGTCTCCGGGCAAAGGAAACAGCACTGCCGAGATCAGCGGCGAGATAAATTACTATGATCAGCAGAGGTATGAAAATGGGCACCTGGTGGGAGACAGTATCAGGACAATACCTGTCCCGCTTCAGACCGTTCCGCTGACACTTAATAAACCCGTTTCAGTCAGTCTGCCGCAGGGAATTCGCTATTCCGTCATGCTGACGGACAGTCAGCCCTGAATCTGAAATTTAAATATGTGGAAACCCGACACCTTCAGGTGCCGGGTTTCGGCTACCTTTGCTGCAGTCACGCGTCCGTCTTAGTTTTCATGATTAATTAACAGCAAAGAAATCATGAAATAATGACACCATCCGCAACCATCAACGCGCCGTGCCTTCACGTTAGCCCGGCCGCTGCGGCCAGAAGGGTTCACCCTGTCGTTATGCTCACCCGTTCCCCGTCGAAGCGGTGCATTCAGCCCGCTGTCGACGGCGCGTGCGGCTTCACTGACGCCCTTCCGTCCTTCGCTTTTCTCCGGGCTGTTGTGCCGGCACGGCGCAAACGGTGCCGCATCAACCGGAGACACAAATATGCAGAAACTGACCCGCATAACACTCAGTAGCGGTGAAATGGTCATTTACCTGGATGGCTGGTACCTGACCAGCACGGAGCCGGGCGACCGGGCTGACGGCCTCGATGACATTGTCACCGGCCTGCTCAGTATACCGGGTATGAGGCAACAGGACATTGACGCGCCGTGCCCGGCGCATGAGGACTGGTGCTGGAATGATGTGGCGGACGGAGTGTTTGCCGCGTGCCAGCCTGACGCGGGGGAGTGTACGGTGGCCGCACTGACTGACCGGCTGTCCCGTTACCCGGCAGACGCACTCTGCTGCGGCACGTTCTGGCTGCGGGAGGATTTCCTCGCGCTCGATGCCAGCCTGACAGATGAGCAGATACGACTGGCCATGAAAGTGGCACAGAGAAACCATGATGCAGCAGTCGGGTTTAACTGGGATACGCTTTGTAGTGGTCAACAAAAACTGGCCACCGCTTTAGAGTTTTTCCAGTATCGACTTTCCGATTCGTTTGGTGGTAATCCACCGTTATAGTCATGCGGCCTTAGCGAGCTGTAATACCCGACGATATAGTCTGTGATCGCATGAGCAGCTTCGCTAAAGTTTATATAACCTGTCACTGGCACCCACTCGTTTTTCAGACTCCGGAAGAAGCGTTCCATCGGGCTGTTGTCCCAACAGTTTCCACGTCGGCTCATACTCTGCCTGATCCGGCAACGCCACAGTAACTGCCGGAACTGCCTGCTTGTATAGTGGCTACCCTGGTCACTGTGGAACATCACTCCGGCTGGTTTACCGCGAGCTTCCCACGCCATTTCCAGCGCTTTGATGGTCAGCTTGCTGTCCGGCGAGAATGACATTGCCCAGCCCACCGGTTTCCTTGCGAACAGATCGAGAACAACAGCGAGGTAAGCCCAACGTTTACCTGTCCAGATATACGTCACATCGCCGCACCACACTTGGTTAGGTTCTGTCACTGCGAACTGTCGCTCAAGGTGATTCGGGATAACGATGTGTTCATGACCACCACGTTTATACCGGTGGGTAGGCTGCTGACAACTCACCAGCCCCAGTTCTTTCATGAGCCTGCCGGCAAGCCAGCGTCCCATTTTGAAGCCTCTCAGGGTTGCCATAATCGCGATACTTCTTGCGCCAGCAGAGCCATGGCTGATGTTATGCAGTTCCAGAACCTGACTGCGTAACACAGCTCGCCTGCCGTCTGGCTTTTCGGGGGTTTTCACCCAGTATTTGTAGCTGCTGCGATGAACCCCGAACACGTGGCAAAGTGTGACCACAGGATACTGCGCTCTGAGTTTCCCGATTAACGAGAACTGTTCAGGGAGTCTGACATCAAGAGCGCGGTAGCCTTTTTTAATATGTCGTTTTCCATTTCCATGCGTTGTAGCTTTTTCTTCAGCTCACGTATTTCAATCTGTTCCGGGGTTATAGGTGAGGCTTCAGGTATTTTGCCCTGTCGTTCATCCCGTAGCTGCTTTACCCATCGCGTCATTGTAGAAAGACCCACATCCATAGCGCTGGCCGCAGCTGCAACGGTATAGTTCTGATCAAGTACCAGTTGAGCGGATTCGCGTTTAAATTCTGCACTGAAATTTCTTTTTTTCATTGAGGCACCTGTAATGTTCTGAGGTGAGCATATCACCTCTGTTCAGGTGGCCAAATTCAGTAAACCACTACACTTCAGGCAGCTATTGAATGCGTTAAGGGCTGAGGAACGGCAGGCTGCGCGCTGAAGAAGGGAGGAAAGAGAAAAAAGGGGCAGGGGACATCATCTCCTGCTGGCTACATAAACTCAGTGGCACCTGAACCTTGTGCTCTTTATGCCACCTATTCTGGCAGACGAACCTTAACTGGACATTAATTAACCATAAAAATAGCGTGGTAAACGGGTTTTTCCTGCACATCTCCTGCTGACAGGATAAGGCCGCAACGCCGTTCCGCCGTTGCGGGTGTGCACCCTTTATGTTCGCCTGAGGCCATCCCCCTGTCGTTCTCATACGGAGGGCTGGTCTTGATACCGTCATACGCCCTCCCGGAAGGGGATAGCCGTAACGGTTTTTCGCTCAGTGATGAAGCTGAACGATCTAATAAACAGGTTTAGCTGAAACAGCTAATATCAGTAATCGTCAGTATTGAAATTATGGTGATTATTTATGGTCGTAATGTGTTAATTCCGCAGAGGATTGTTTGATTGGTGAAATGCCGAAAGACTTGAAAAGGTCTCATCTCTGAGGTTGTTCCATTTTCTTTTCAGTGTGTTTTTGAATTTTTATAATTTTTTATCGCTCTGTATGTGGCCTCAATTTTTCGTGCATAGACATATCGTTTATGTGCTTGTCTTTCCGATATGCTAAATCCTGCATTATAAGCACCCACTGCCTGCCAGTTGACTCCCCATTTCTTGAACGCAATAGCCAGGTAATACGTTCCTGTATAAATATTCAGACATGGATCAGAAAGAAGGTGCTCCGGTTTAATTCCGTAGCTTGCCAGTTCATCAAAATGTTGCGAATCAACCTGCATTAATCCAGATCCAAAACCAGAAATGGGATTATACCCCATAATGCTGACCCTTAAGTTCGATTCATTCCAGGATATTGCGCGCAACAGATCAGGATCTATATGGTAATCTCTACCGGCCAAATCAAAGCAATCCGTAGCATTCAACATTCCAGAAAAAAATAGCGATAAAAATGTTAACGTAATCCGTTTCATTTCTTTCCTCCTGACACTATGCACGAAATACCATAACCAATCCCGGATTGATATTCAAAAATATGCGCTCCTCATTTCCAAAAGCACCACACACCACGCAAGCAATTGCTTTGCACGAATGCAACCTTGAATCAATCTGTTATGAGAGTTGCCCTGCTGCGATACGCACCATGCTAAAGAAGCCAGAGTATCACTCTACTCTGCCTACACTCTGAAAAGAGTGTTAAAGATACCCTTTCCAGAGTGCGTTATTAAATTCAATGAATTGCTTAGAGTATACTCGTGAGTGTACTCTCTCTTACATACGTATTACACCTGCCTAAAGCTGCTGTTTTTTATAAAACAGTCACCTTCCGCTATGAATATATAATGCAGTGTAGTACTTTTATTACGACAGTTATTATTGGTGATAGAAGGATAATAGATGCCACGTATACAAACTTTTGTCAGTAATCAGGTTCGAAAAGAAATAGAGTCCATGGTTGCAGAGCGCAGGCAGGAAGGTGCAACAGAAGCGGATGCGACGATATCTTCGGTAACGTCAATGCTTATAGAGCTTGGGCTCAGAGTGTACCGGATCCAGAGAGAGAATAGTGAAAAGGGATTCAGTCAAGTGGAGTATAATAAAGTCATTCTTGATAATATCTCAAGAGTGAGAGTGATGTGCACGGAAATAATGAAAATGAGTGCGTTAAGTCACGAGGTTGTAAATAATGGTAATTTTGATCTGGATGTTATTAAAAAATCCGTAATGAAATTTGCAAATGAACAGGTAAATGTTTTCTTTCCAAATGATGATGAGGATGAATAGATTTCACTGTGACCTGATTATGTCTTATGTGTGATGAGGGTGGTTATTTTCTCATTATCAGTCACCGCTGCTTACGTTTTAAATCAACTTGTGATTATATTTATACTCGGCACAAATAAACCTTGTGTTGTTGCAAGTACAACGCCGTGAGGCGCTGGCTTCCATTTTTTGTCTATGTTCTGCTATTAGTAATGCAGGGGTTAATGTTATCTGTCATTTATATTTAACCTGAACTGTTTATTTATAGCTGTTAATATTACAAGATATTTATTTATGTAGGGTGACGCTGTTTTTATATGGAGTAAATGAGGCTCATTTATTTCTATAAGCTATTGGTGAGATAACAGAGGTTGCAACCTCTGTTATCTCTGGCCACCAATAACCTGATATTTATTCACATGAGGTTGCGATGGTTATCATTGATCGTATCTATATAACGCAGTTACGCAAGATATTTCCTGAGATAAGCGATGCTAAAATCGAAGTCTTCACTCTTTTTGTTTATGGAATGACTCGCAAAGATATTGCTAATTTGAAAGGAGTAAGTGTCCAGGCGGTTTCAAAGGCATTACGTGAGTTATGCGACGTTTATGGTGTATCGAAACATGATGTGTTGAAAACGGTTTATGCTATCCGGCTCGATCTTTATAACCATCTTGACTGCCGCGTGGAATCCACAGTTTAAATTTCACGTGTCTAAAACATGACGTCAGGCGCGTCGCGTTTTACCTTTCCAAATCAACCCGGGGTTGTCGGATTTTTCTGTAGAATCGCTCTATTTTCTTTTAATTTCATTTCGATATCTGCTCCTTACTCGGGTTGTTTCTTACAACTGGATGCGCGAGATTTTTTTTGTCATTCTTCTGCCAGCTTTTGATTCACTGCAACGGAACAGTGATTGATGAAACGGAAGCTTTCTGGTCTGCATGCCAGCATGATTGTATTTATGCACTTGATAATGAATGAGCTAATAATGCGTCATGTTAACAGCGGCTGGCACGCAGCTATTGCGATAAGAAATTTGTTACAGCGCCACTGCTATTAAGGTGCCGGAATTACTTAAGCTGCTAATACCGCGTTGAGTGGTTGCAGGGAATTGCATACATGGAGGTTTTATGAATTTATCCTTATCCAAAGGCGGACTCCCCGCGTTTATAAAAAATCGAGCATGGCATGTGGTAGCCAGTAAAAAAGCGCTACTCCGTATGGCTGTGCTGTCTCCATTATTGTTACTGGTAATGGGTCCGATGGCGCAGGCAACGGATCTGCTGGCTGGAGGCAAGGACGATGTGAAAGCCACCTTCGGGGCCGACTCATTCGTCATGATGTGTATCATCATTGCTGAACTGGTCGTTGGTGCGGCGATGTATATCCGCACCAAGAATCTGCTGATTCTGCTGGGTCTGGTGGTTGTTATCGTCTTTACCACTGTTGGTCTGACGTTCGTTAACTGACATGGCGCAAAACGGCTTAGACAAATACCGTTTCCCGAAAACCCTGTCGGAGCAGAACCGCCTTATCGGATTACCGCTTGATGAAGCCCTTCCCGCAGCGGCTGTATTGCTATGGGGATTTTTCACCAGGAAATATTTATTCAGTCTGATTCTCGCGGCCGTTATCTGGCAACTGATCAGGGCGGCGAAACGCGGTAAGAGCTCTCGCTGGTTATATAACTGGTGTTACTGGCACCTGCCTACTGAATTATTCCGGGTGGTATATCGTGTTATTCCCGATTCCAGTTTCAGGAAATGGATCAAGTAAATAACCGCAGGGCGTTAGTATGGAAATCAGTGCGCGCAATTCATCCACCAAAATTATTGCCATTCTTATTCTGTCGCTCACGACGCTGGTCTTTATTCTCGGTTTTGTGGTGGTATGGCTGGCTGTGACGAACCGGGCACTCATCCGCGAGCAGCGTACGGTTGTCACGCCGATGACCTATAACGCCCCGTTTGTGGTTTCGGAAACGAAAGCCGATACCGAGTTTTTCCGGATGATGACGCTATCGTTTCTGGCTCTGCGTCTTAATGTCTCTCCCGAAACGGTGGATTCCAGCCACGCTTTTCTGCTGTCTTTTGTCGAGCCTGAATCCCGGGAGGAATTTAAACAGGTTCTGCAGGAAGAGGCCGCGCAGATCAAAGCTAACGATGTAAATTCCACGTTCTACACCACTGAACTGAATGTCTATCCCGTTGACGGGCGTATCGATGTACGTGGTGTGCTGAAAATGTGGATCGGCAATGCAAAACCTACCACGGAAATAAAAAGTTTCCGGCTTCGTCTGACGTACACCGGAGGCTTCACCCGTATCGGCCGGTTTTATGAGGTGACCGATGAAAAATAACTTTCCGGCGTTATTGTCTGGCGCAGCCATGATGGCTGCTGTGTCCTGGAACGCTCAGGCGCAGCCTCCTGTTACGCTGAGCTTTCCGCAGGGCGGACAGTTCCGGCTCAGTATCAGCAGTACCGATCCTAATATGATTTTTATTCCGGGTGACACCGTCACCGCCATCACTGCCCGGAGTGGCATGCTGGCAGACAAGCGTCTGACGTCTGCCGGGGGCGTACTGTTCACTTCTGTGTCTGCCCGGACGTTCACGCTGTATGTGGAAACTGCGCTGGGGCAGGCCTTCTCTGTCGTGGCCACTCCCATTAAAGGCGAAGGGCGCGTTTATCGGCTGATAAGCGCAGAGCCACCAGCTCGTCCGCAGATCCGTAAATGGGAAACCTCTCAGGCCTACGAAAAGCTGCTTATCAGTCTCAACCGTGGCGTATTAACCGGTGCGATGCCAGAGGGCTATGGCGAGGTGAATACTCGTGCTGACGGTATACGTGTACCCGTTGGTTTTTCGGTTACGCCACAGAAAGCCTGGGACGGCGATCGATTGCGGGCTGATCGGTATGAACTGCGTAATGCCAGTACCCGGAACGTTGCACTTCGCGAGCAGGATTTCTGGAAGCCTGGCGTTCGCGCCGTGATGTTTGATAGCAACGCACAGACCCTGGCGGGCGGAGGAAGAGTGACGGTCACTGTCATCCGTGAAAACGGGGAGAGTGATGATGGCCAACGTTAACAAAGTCGTCCGTCGTCGTCAGGTTGCTTTGCTGGTGGCTCTTGTTCTGGGGATTGGGGCTGGCGGAGCCGGAACCTGGATGATCTCGGAGATGAACCTCAGGAAAGCCTCGCCCATTAAAGTGCCAAAAGGAGAACCCGCGCCGGATATGACCGGGGTGGTGAATCAGTCCTTTGACAATAAAGTGCAACGTTCTGCCATTGCTGAAGCGCAGCGGCTTAATAAGGAGACGCAGACAGAGATCAAAAAGCTGCGTTCGGAAATGGGGCTTGTCAGTCGCGATCTTAAAGGTTCACAGGAGCGTATTCGTGAACTGGAAGACCAGAACCAGTTGCTGCAGACACAACTTGAGGCCGGTAAGAACTTTGATTCCGTCAGTGCCGAACCGCTGCCGGGAGCGCTCACCTCTCCGGGGCAATCTGCCCCACCTGGTGATGTTCCCCCTCCGACCAGCTTCTGGCCAGCAGGCGGCGGGCAGGTACCTGCCGCACCGGTGATGACCCCTGTTCAGCGCCCGGGAATGATGGACAGCCAGGAATTCAGCCGGTCGGATAGCGGCCTGAAAAAAACGCCTTTCCCGTGGATCTCTTCCGGCAGTTTTGCCGAAGCGATTGTGGTGGAAGGTGCGGATACCAATGCGTCCGTCACCGGCGATAAAAATACTGTCCCGATGCAGGTACGCCTCACTGGCAAGGTTCAGATGCCAAACGATCGTGAGTTCGATCTGACCGGCTGCTTTGTGACGCTTGAGGCATGGGGAGATGTCTCCAGTGAGCGTGCCATTGTTCGATCCCGCTCCATCAGCTGCAAACTCGGTGACGACAATATTGATCAGAAGATTGCTGGTCATGTGTCCTTTATGGGCAAGAACGGCATCAAAGGCGAAGTGGTCATGCGTAACGGCCAAATCCTGCTGTATGCGGGTGGCGCAGGCTTCCTGGATGGGATCGGCAAGGGTATTGAGAAAGCCTCCTCCACAACCGTGGGCGTCGGGGCTACAGCCAGCATGAGCGCTGGCGATATCGGCCAGGCAGGGCTCGGTGGCGGCGTCAGTTCCGCGTCCAGAACACTCTCGGATTACTACATCAAACGTGCTGAACAGTACCACCCGGTCATTCCGATTGGTGCGGGTAATGAAGTCACGCTGGTATTCCAGGATGGCTTTCAGCTTGAAACGCTGGAAGAAGCCCGTGCGAAAGCAACTGCACGAAAGACACAACATCAACCTTCTGCCTCATCTGCACCTGCCGCTATGCCGGGCAACACGCCAGACATGCTGAAGCAACTGCAGGATTTCAGGGTAGGAGACATTGTTGATCCGGGTACTGGTCAGGTCGTAGCGCGTTAAACGGGAGCCGGGAACCCGGCGCCACAACACCATAATCCAAAATGGTCAGTGCCCTGGGTGACATGAAAGGGAGGGGCGGTAGCGTGTTCAGGTCGCATTAACAGGAAAACGGTGAAGGCAGACGAACCGGATCAATGACAGGAAGGAAGCACTGTTGAACAGGCTGCACATACAGGCGGTAAGAGGACAGTTAAGTACTCAAGGGGAAAGCATCACCCGGTGTGCATGCTGCGGGAGCAGCATTCAGGAACGGCGTGAGAAAGCGGTGCCCGGAATGCGTACCTGCATGGCGTGCCCGCGGGTACGTGATATTCGCGGGAAAAAGTATCGTAGGTGAATCGTCGGGGAAGGCGATGGCGGCAACGCCACGGCAGGCGTCAGAGCAGCTAAAAGGTGTTTTCACGGTTCGGGTATCTTCGGCGCGATCATTTCGTCAGATGACTGATTAACCCGAGATCGCTCCTGATCTGGCGTGACACCTTTTGTTGTCCGGCGACAGAAATTCAGCCTGTTCACAATGCGCCTGCGGTGCCAGCCAGACTCTTCAGGGCGTTATTTATTAAGGAAAACAGGGATGAAAATAAACACATTTTTACTGGCAGGTTGCGCTCTGCTGCTCTCCGGATGTGCCGGCGTTAAAAGCCGTTTCGACTGCAATGCCACGACGTCGGATACCTGTATGACCATGACGAGGGCCAACCAGCTTGCCCGGGACAAGGCGGCAAACCAGGCGGGAAAGCTGGTTGCGGGCGGACTGCCTTCCCTGGTTGATATCCCGGTCACCTCTGTGGCAGCTGTTCCGTCAGCATCCCCTGGCAGGGTAAGTTCCTCTGATAGTGTGAGTCCCGTCAGCATCATGCCCGGAAAGAGAAACATGAATTCTGTAACGTCATCGCGACTCCCCCATCCGGTAACCGGATCGTCAGTAACAAATGCCCCCCGCCCCGGAGTGTCTGATCCGCGCGTATCCGTGGTCACCTCGGCACCGTCATGCCAGAGCGTGCGTTGTGATAATCCCGGTACCGTTCATCCACAACGTCGTCAGGATCAGATAGCTACGGTCTGGATAGCCCCCTGGGTGGACAGCGATAACGTCTTCCATCAGCCCGGACATGTGTCGTTTGTGGTCAATGCGGCGGACTGGGTGCTTCCGTCGCAGGTGAATTAAGGAGTTTCGGGTGAAAAAATTTCTGCACGTGCTGGAAAATCTGCAGAACGCCTTCCGGATGCCGGATGGTGCGGCGGAGATGACACGCAATCTGGCCAGTCTGGATTTTCCGCAACTCACCAGCGTCCTGCCCTACCGCGATTACGATCGTGACAGTGGGCTGTTTGTAAACCGCAGTTCCGTAGGCTTTCTGCTGCGCGCGGAACCCCTCATCGGTGCCAATGAACAGATTGTCTATGTGCTGGAAGATCTCATCAAAAGTAAGCTGCCGCGCAAGACACCGATTTCATTTCATCTGGTCTCCAGCAAACTGATTGGCGATCAGCTTGATCGGGGGCTGTCTGCGTTTCGCTGGCAGGGGAAGCATGCTGATAAATTTAACCGCATCACCCGGGCGTATTACCAGCGCGCGGCACAGCAGCAGTTCAACAGCCCGACCGGTCTGCCGCTGACCCTGCGTGATTACCGGCTGTATATCGCTTACAGCGTGAAAACGAAGAAGCGGACGGCGGCTGTGATGACGGAAGTCACGCATACCCTGAAAGTCCTTCGTTCCTCGCTGGATGCGGCAAAAATTTTCACGCAGGCAGCAGATGACCATGAACTTGCCACACTGGTTCACGGTTTGGTGAATGCCCGCCATGACCAGCTGTACCCGGATGAAGTCCGTGTCGGGAAATTCGATGAGCTGCATCAGCGCTGCGTTGACCAGCGTATCGGCATTGAGGTACGTCCTGACGAGGTACGCATCAGCCTGGCTGATTGCCAGGGCAGAGCCACCGCCACGCGGGCCATGAATTTTATGCTGGAGAACAACCCGGATCTGTTCATGCTGTGGATGGGGGGCGATAACCTGTCTAATCTGCTCAGTCCGGATCTGACGATCGCCAGCCCGTTTGTTATCACCATGGTGATGGAGGCGGAAGATCAGGTAGCGACGCAGGGAGAAGCCACGCGCAAGTATCTCGACCGGGAGAAAAAAGCGCACTCTCCCTATGCCACCCTGTTCCCCGGCGTCGCCAAACAGGCGAAAGAGTGGAAAGACATTCGCGAGCGTCTAAACAGCAACCAGACCTGTATTGTCCGCTACTACTATAACGTCACCACATTCTGCCCGGATACGGATGAGGATGCTCTGGTCTGCGAACAGCAGGTCATCAACACCTTCAAGAAGAACGGCATCGATCTGTTTTCCCCGACCTATATGCAGTTCCGTAACTGGATAGCGATGATCCCCTTTATCCATGCGGAAGGGTTGTGGGAAGACATCAAAAGGGGAGGAGCTACCTGCCGGGCTGAGAGTATCCAGGCTGTAAACCTGTTGCCGGTGGTGGCTGATAACCGATTGTGTCAGGGGGGATTGCTGACGCCGTCCTATCGTAACCAGCTCGCGTTCCTCGATATCTACGGTGACGGGATAGGTAACACTAACTACAACATGGCGGTAACCGGCACGTCGGGAGCCGGTAAAACGGGTCTGGTACAGCCTATTCTGCGCAGCGTGCTGGACTCCGGTGGTATCGCCTGGGTGTTTGATATGGGGGACGGCTACAAGTCGTTCTGCGAGAACGTGGGCGGTACGTACCTTAACGGAAAATCTCTTAAGTTCAATCCATTTGCCAATATCTCTGACATTAATGAATCTGGTGAACGCATTCGCGACCAGCTGGCGGTACTGGCCAGTCCCAACGGCACACTGGATGAAGTACACCACAGCCTGCTGCTGCGTGGTGTTCAGGACGCCTGGCAGGTACATAAGGAAAAAGCGCGTATCGATCATGTTGTCCGGAAGCTGACCGACCTCCGTGAGGATGAGAGATACCGGAACTCGCCGGGTATCACCAACCGACTGGATGAAATTATCGAGCTGCTCGGGAAGTACTGCTCCTGGGGGATTTACGGCGAATATTTTAACAGCGACGAGCCGTCTCTGACCGATGATGCCCGCTTTATCGTACTGGAACTGGGGGGCCTGCAGGACAAGCCTGATCTGCTGGTTGCGGTGATGTTCTCTCTCATTATCTACATTGAAGACAAGATGTACCGTACGCCGCGCAGCCTGAAGAAATGCTGCGCTATCGATGAAGGCTGGAAGTTGCTCAACTTCAAAAATGAGAAGGTCGGCCAGTTCATTGAAACCGGCTACCGGACAGTACGTCGCCACCGTGGTGCTTTCATCACCATCAGCCAGAACATTAAAGACTTTGATGCCGATGATGCTTCCGGCGCGGCAAAAGCTGCATGGGGTAACTCCGCCTTTAAGGTGATCCTCAAGCAGGATGCATCGGAATTCAAACAGTACAACCAGAACCGCCCCAACCAGTTCAGCGAGCTGGAGCGCAGTGTTATTGCAAAATTCGGGGATGCCAAAGACCAGTGGTTTTCCTCCTTCATGCTGCGCATTAATGATACCTGCAGTTTCCATCGTCTCTTTGTCGATCCGCTCAGCCGGGCCATGTTCAGCTCAAAGGGTGATGACTTCGAATTTATCCGCCAGTGCCGGGAACAGAACATGGATATTCATGACGCGGTGTACCAGCTGGCACAACGTAACTTCCCTGATGAAATGCGCGAGCTGGAAGCGATTGCGGAGGTCGCATGATGTCGGAACTCACTGAAACGGAACAACAGGCTGACGATGCACCGGCAAAACCCACCATTGGCAGAAAGAGCCTGCCCCAACGCGAACGCCGGAAGCGGCGCTGTCTGTGCAGCCTTCTGCTGGTTGCCGTGACCATCCTGTGTGTTAACGCTGCCATTACCTCTCTGATGATTAGCTGGCGCACGCCAACGGTTGTGTCATTTGATATGAAAAAAACGCTGGATCAGTTCACCGAACAGGCCGGTGCGCAGTCGCTGGACGAACCTCAGACTAAAGCAATGACAGCGCGGTTCATGACCAGCCTCAATGCGGAACTACAGAGCTGGCAGTACCGGCATGATGCACTGATCCTGGTGACGCCTGCTGTGGTCAGCGGGGCGGCAGACATCACTGTGGAGATCCAGACCGGGGTGGCTCAGCGGATGGCTGCGGGAGGTGGCAGCCGGTGAGCAAAGATCTGCTGTTACTGTTACTGCTATCCGGCGTGGTACAGGCAAAAAATCTGGGGACATGGGGGGAGATGTACCCCATTGCTGAGCAGGACATGCTCACCACTATCCAGACCCGTCTGAAGGCCATGGAGGCCAGCGGCGAGATGGCCCGGGAACAGGACGCATTCAGGCAACGCGTTATGGAAAATACCCTGCGACCGAAACCGGTTGAAGGACTGACCCTGGCGCAGAAGAACACGACGCACTATATCGATCCGTCGCTGACGATCAGCGAGGATCTGAAAGACCAGCAGGGGCGGGTCTTTGCCCGCAAAGGGCAGGTGATTAACCCGCTGGATACCGTTGCGTTCACCGATACGCTCTACTTTATTGATGCCGATAATCCGCAGCAGTTAGCGTGGATAAAAGCGCAGAAACCTGAAACGCTGACCGCCCGCGTCATTCTGGTTAATGGTGATATCCGGGAGGCGACCAACGCCCTCGATACACGTATTTATTTCGATCAGGACGGCACACTGAGCAGAAAGTTTGCCCTGACGGCTATTCCTGCCCGGGTGACACTCTCAGAAGATCGCCGCCGCCTGCGGATCGATACCTTTGTTGTCCCTGGCTCCGGAGAGAGCCATGAATAGGTTACTGGTTCGGTTACTGCTGGTTTTTGTCTGCGTCTGGCCGTTGATGAGTAAGGCTGACACAACCAATGCCGCTGTGGAGTGTGAGGGGCATTTTGTAAACCCGATCACCGATGTGTGCTGGGAATGCCTTTTTCCGATCACCATTGGCAATGTGCCGGTGGCAAAGGGACGTCAGCCGGACACGCCGAATCCGGCTATGCCTGTCCAGTTTTGTCCGGTGGGGATTTTCTATCGTGTGGGACTGGCCATTGGCTACTGGGAGCCGGTGGCGCTGACGGATGTGACCCGATCGCCTTACTGTATGGTGAATCTGGGTGGGTTCACTATCAACGTGGGGAATGTTGGTACAGGCACCGGCGGGCAGGAGGGCAGAGCAAATCCCGGCGCGTTCTACCATGTCCACTGGTACAAATACCCGCTGACTTACTGGCTGAACATCATCACCTCGATGGGCTGTCTGCAGGGCGGAGACCTGGATATTGGATACCTGTCTGAACTTGATCCAATGTGGGATAACAGCTCGCTCAGCATGATTATCCAGCCTGAAGCGCTTCTGTTCGGTAATGTCATTGCTCAGGCAGCCTGTGCCGCAGATGCTGCCGCAAGTCTGGTGCATATGCCACTGGACACGCTGTTCTGGTGTGCCGGTAGCCAGGGAAGTATGTATCCGTTTAATGGATGGGTCTCAAATGAATTCAGCCCGATGCAGACTTCCCTGCTGCTTAGCGAACGGATGGCATTCAAGCTTCACCGACAGGGCATGATCATGAACAGTGTGGGCGCTGATACGGCGGTCTGCTTTGAATATCCCTCTCCGGTCATGCCCAAAAGTCGCTGGCGTTATCATCTGGTCAATAAATATTCCGATGCAGGACAGTGTCATCCGCTGGGCCGCAGCGTGACGCGCTGGGAAACCGGCAAAAACATGCCTGATGACCGTCGAAACTTCGGGTATCTCTTCTGGCGTAAGCGCAACTGCGTTTTCCTTTAAGGTGCACAGTCTGTTGGTGGGCAAAACAAGCATCGGCTTGTGTGCGCCAGTCACATGCCATAGCGAACAGGCAGAGCAGAAGCCCGCGCAACGTTACGCTATGGCGCTGACATATGGCGGCCTTTCCAGTGCATTCAGGAATGCCGTGAGGCGTCTGTGGCGGTCAGACAGGCACACACATACCCCGGGAATATCTTGCCTTTAGCGACCGAAGAGTCAGCGATTGGCCTGGGGGCGGGACTCGGATGCCGGAAAGCGGAACAAAGATAGTGCACGCCATGCCGGCCAGCGTTCCTGGCGAAATGGCATGCAGCCCGACTCACCCCATACCGGGGAAGGATACCCTATGAATAAAACACTGCTTCTGCTGTTCGGCCTGTTTTTCACTGAGCTGGCTCAGACAACTGAACACACGGAAAACCGCCAGTTCCTCAGGGAACAGCTTAAGCTGGATCGTCAGCGAATTCAGTCATTGCAACACCCGGCGTTTCTGAAGGCGATCCCTTCACTGGCACCACGGGATCAGTCGTTCCTTGACGCTCAGGCTCAGCAGTTCCGGCAGTCTGTGCAGCCCGGAGAACGCCCTGTTGATGCGGCGCTGGTCTTTGTCTCCTTCTCGATGCCACCTGATGAGCTGAAACAACGGGTTCAGGATGCCGCAGGACTCCATATCCCGGTGGTGATCCGGGGTATGGTCAATGGCGACATGCGGGCCACGGCGAATGCTGTCGCAGACCTGGTGAAAGAGAGCAATAGCGGAGGTGTGCAGATAGATCCGACCACCTTCCGTCAATACGCCATCACTGCCGTACCGGTGCTGATTGTCGCCTGCGGTAAGCGGGGCGATAAAATTGATCGTCTTCAGGGGGATCTCACCCTGCGTCAGGCACTGAAGCGCGTGGCAGAAGAGGGGGACTGTGCGCAAACCGCAAAAAGCCTGCTGGGCGAAGAGTCCGAATGAAACGAATACGCCTTTTGCTGGTGGTTGTGGCACAGATTTTTATCGTGAAGCCATTGATTGCTAACGACCCGTTTAATCAGGGAATACAACAGGGAAAAGTGAGCAAAAACCAGGGCGCTGATGCCATTGGCGGATTCAACCCTGCTGAAATTTTTCCCGGTTACACGACGACGCCTGCGGAAAGCGGGTACTACGGCGGGGTGACATCTTCAGGTGTGGATATGACATCACCGGGTTCTGCTGCGCTAAACCATTCCGAAGCCGGAAAAACCATCACGGAATCCATTCTTAATACACCGGCAGACAACCAACCCTCGCTGGATGCACCGTTTATCGCCGAAGGACTGGATATGCAGGTAAAAGCGGACACCCTCACTGGCGGTGGCGTTGACGGGTGTGTGGAACAGCCTGCGGGTTTTACTGAAATCACCACCCATCAGTGTCTGCGGGATACGAAAATTGAGCAGTACTGCACACGCACCGCGACAATAACCGGTGACTGGAAAGATACGAGCGAGATTAAAACCTACACCCTTACGGCGTTTAGTTTCAGTCGCGCCGGAAAGCAGATCGTCTTCAGTGTGACTGCCCCGGATGCAGGCATCATCCGTAGTGCAAGCCTGAGCGTAACCACGCAGAACTATCTCTGGAATTCTCTGGCCAGTTTTATGAGCACGACATTCCGTCTGACCTGGAATGACACCATAGCGCTTAGTCCTGCGGCAGGGATGGTGCTGGCTAAAGGGCAGGTGCTCAGTGGAACAAGCTGCAGCGCGAACGGCAGCTGTACCGGAACGCTGGATAACATCATCTTTAACGATCTCACGGGAGGAAAAACACGCTTCGCGCTGACGCTGGTGATGCAGGTAAAAAGTCGGGAGTGGGTGCCGCGGGTAGAGTGGTCTGAATATTGCCCATTCAGCAAGACGGAAGGGGCAATGACCGGCTCGCAGTGTGTGGAACCTGGGGGTACCCGAACCGTTGTCGTGGAGGGGAAAAACTACAGCATTTACCAGGACTGCTGGAGATGGCAGGACACCTGGCTGACCCAGACTGAGACAGAGGGAACCTGCGGGGAGTACATGAGGGATGCCGCCTGCACAGTGGCGCGTAGCCAGTGTGCCGATACCGTGGATGGTTTTTGTGTGAGTCAGCAGGTGACGTATTCGTGTGAACGGAACAGGACAGGAAACGGCAAGATTTGTGGGGGTGAGTTCTTCTGTACGGACGGCAGTTGCGCTCAGGGGCAGGCAGGCACCAGCAACATGTTTGCCAGGGCTGTATCCGCGCTGGCCGCTGTCGCCGCAGTGGGGAAAGATGTTGCAGAACTGAATGGTGAAAATGTCCGTGCATTCACGGGTGAAGCCAGATCCTGCAAAAAAATGGCGGCAGGTTTCAACAACTGCTGTAAGGATTCCGGATGGGGACAGGATACAGGTCTGTCGGACTGCAGCAGCAATGAAAAGGCGCTGGGAAAGGCCAAAGAGAAGAAACTGACGGTCTATGTCGGGGAATACTGCAGTAAAAAAGTTCTTGGCGTGTGTCTGGAGAAAAAACGCGGCTACTGCCAGTTTAACTCCAAACTGGCGCGCATTGTCCAGGAGCAGGGGCGTCGTGATCAACTGGGCATTGGCTTCGGTGATGGTAAATCGCCGGACTGCCGTGGCATTACGGTGGATGAACTGCAGCGTCTCGATTTCGGCGTGATGAATTTTAGCGATTTTTACACTGACCTCACTGCCGGGAGCGATATCCCGGAAGACCAGGCGTTGCTGAATAAAGCGCAGGCCATCATCGCGGAGAAGATGAAGGAGACCGCGCCATGAGAAGTGTCAGCTGTCTCGTCGGTGCGTTTTCCCTTCTGATTACCGTATCACTACATGCGGCACCCGAAGATGTGCTGGTGGCCGGGTACGCGCGGGAAGAGGGATGGCAGTGGTATAACCCGGATGCTGAAGACGCAGAGTCCGAACCTGCTCCGGCACCGACAGTGCAGGAACCTCTGGCCGGCATGACACCATCAGAGCAGAAAAAGAGGCTCCAGCAGGCAACCCGCGAAGCGCTGGATACCGCCATCCTGTATCCGTCTGTGGAACATTTCCGCCGGTTTATGACGCTGCAGAACTTCTGGACAGACCGGGCGACCGATTTTACCCGGACGGCAAAACTGGCCCGGCTGAAGTATCCGGAACTGGATTACAACGTAAAACGCAGCCATTACAACGGCACGGTAGAAGCCCGCCAGCAGGAAGAGCAGAAGATTCAGCGCGCGGTTATCAGCCAGGTGGCGCAGCGTTATGGACTCTTCTTTTTCTACCGGGGAAATAATGCTGTCGACACCCTGATGGCCGGGGTGATCCGCGCGTTTTGTGAAGAGCGTGGGATCAGCCTGATGGCCGTCAGCGTGGATGGAAAAATCAGCGACCAGTTACCGCGCAGCCGCGTCGACAGTGGCCAGGCAGAACAGATGCGCGTCACCCACTTCCCGGCCACGTTTCTGGTTGATCCGAAAACTCACCAGTGGCAGCCCCTTGCCTGGGGGTTTATGAGTCATGACGACCTGGATCGCCAGATGGTCAGCGTCCTGACCCATTTTGCGCCGACTTACTGATATCACCTGCCTTTTGAGGTATTCCATGCGTATGACTGTATTGCAGATCGCCATGCTGAGGGTGGCGATGTTGTCCGCCTGTCTGCAGGCCGGAACTCTGGATGATATTCGTGCTCTCGAAGCCAGAAAAACGGGGCATATTGCCCCTGCAATGGATCCTACCACTCTGCCAGGAGCAACCACCGACCGAACTGCTCAGGGGGCGACGCCTGTGTGGTACACACTGAGTGATGGCAGAAAAGTCAATCTGCGGGACTGGAAGGTGGTGCTGTTTATGCAGTCGACCTGTCAGTATTGCCGCCAGTTCGCTCCGGTACTGAAAACCTTTTCTCAGCAGACCGGTCTTGATGTCTTTCCCGTCAGCCTGGACGGGAAGGGCGATGCTGAGTTCCCCGATGTGCTCCCGGCCACCCCTGATGTGATGGTGGAGTACTTCCAGAGTGGGTTGCCTGTGGCCACCCCGACCACCTTTCTGACCAACGTCAACACGATGGAAACCTGGCCGCTGCTGCAGGGGGCGGCAGGATCCGGTGAGTTTCGCAACCGGCTCGATGATGTCCTGCGCATGGCGCAGGATCGGCAGCCAGGAAAAAAACGTCTGGCTCATTTTCAGGGACAACGCTGATGCGACTGGAACCGCTTTGCCTGGCGTTCGTGCTGAGCCTGTACAGTGCAGGGACTGCGTATGCCGGACTGCAGGACGATATGAACAATTTTTTTAATGATATGAGCTATGCCAGCAACACCACAACGGCAAAAGTCTGGCAGGGGCAAGCCGCTCGCTATGTGTCCGGGGGATCGTTCTACGCCCGCACCGGTAACAAGAATATTCAGCTGGTTTCTATCAGTCTTCCCTCTATCAACGCCGGGTGTGGTGGCATCGATGTCTATCTGGGCGGGTTCTCCTTTATTAACTCTGACCAGATCATCGCTTTTGTGAAACAGACGATGGCTAATTCGACGGGCTACTTTTTCGATCTCGCGCTGGAAACTACCGTGCCGGAACTGAAAGCTGCGAAGGATTTTCTGCAGAAGATGGCGGCAGATATTAACCGTTTCAGTATGTCCAGTTGTCAGGCGGCAAAGGCGATGGTCGACAGCGTGGCGTCGCGGTGGGGAGAGAGTCAACAGAATGTATGCCAGTCTGTTGGGGTGCAGAAAAGTGTTTTTGCTGACTGGGTCGCGTCCCGTCAGGGCTGTACCTCCGGCGGGAAATACGGCGCTGTCACGGATAAAGCCACGGGGGCGGAAAAGGATCAGGTTCTGACAAATATCAACCTGATGTGGGATGCGCTTGGTAATAGCGTGCTCAGTAGCAATGCAGAACTGCGTCAGTTTGCCATGAGCCTCAGTGGTTCGGTGATTTTCGGTAGTTCAGGAGAAGTGAGGATATTGTCCTCAATGGCGTCGGATCGCAGTTTATTGACGGCGATGATGAGTGGCGGCAGTGCGAAGGTGTACGTCTGCGATAACCAGAATAAATGCCTGGCGCCAACCCTGAATAATGTCACTGTTTCAGCAGATAAATCCCTCATTAAGATGGTGCAGGACATGCTGACCAGTATCGAGAACAAAGCCATCACCGACACGCCGCTGACGGAAAAAGAGAAGCAGTTCATCAACAGTACTTCTATCCCCATTTTCGCCTGGATTGTTGATCAGTCGTCACTGAGTGTCTCCCGGTCCCTGTTTGCCCAGATGACGGATTACATCGCGGTCGATATCTACCTGCAGTATCTGGAAGCCGTAATGAAGGTGGTTAATGGTTCGCTGGCAACCAAAGATTATCCGGGAGCCAGCATGAAGCAACTGAAAAACGGTCTGGCCGATGCGCGTCAGGCGCTTAATTCGCTGCGCATGGAGGTGCAGATTAAGGAAGAAGCGCTGATCTCTGCGCAACAGCAAATCCGCTTTATCCGTCAGCAGGTTTCCTCAAGGATGAGCGATCGCGTACTGGGTAATTACCAGTTCAGTCGGGTGAACTGAAATGGCCGTTGATACGATTTATACGGTTGCAGGCGGGGCGTGGTTTCAGGATACGCTGAATGGCGTGGCGGTATTTTTTAGCAGTCGATCCGGGGATATGCTGATTGCCATGGCCACCGCCGTGTCGGTGTGTGTCGGCGCTGCGACGTATATCCGCACCCGGAACCTGATGGATTTGATTAAATGGGCAGGATTTTACGTTCTGGTCGTTGCCGTTCTGGTTGGTGATAAGCGGAATGTGCAAATTATTGACCTGTCTGAACCTGCGGCTATCTATCAGGTGGACAATGTCCCTGGCGGCCTCGCTGCCCCGGCCAGCCTGATCACCCGCATTGGTGCCGGTTTGGCACAGGTGTACGACACGATTTTTGCCCGCCCTGATGCACTTACCTACAGCAAAACCGGGATGCTGTTCGGGGCGCAACTGGCGGCGGGGAGCAGTGATTTTCGGTTCTCAGAGCCTGAGATCCAGCGATTGTTTGCTGATTACGTTCATAACTGCGTGGTGGGTGACATTATGCTGAATAATAAATACAGCATTGGTGACCTGATGAATACCACCGATCCGTATGCCCTGATTTTCAGTAACCCCAGCCCGCTGCGTGGTCTGTATGATAAAAACCGCGTCTTTCTGACCTGCGAACAGGCCGCAACAAAAATTAACACTGACTCGGGTGATATCAGTGGACGGAACGTGTTCCCGTTTCTTCAGCAGGTGCTTAACCGGATGCACGGTTTCACGAATCAGGTTTTTGGCCCATCGAACGGTGCCAGTACGGCACTGTTCACGGAAATGCTTGGTGACAGCTATAACTATTTCCACGGCAATTCCATGACATCCACCGACATCATTCGTAAGAACGTGGTGATGAATGGCCTGCGAAGTGGTCTGGAGAGTTTTTCTGCCCAGAATGGCGATACCGCCGGGCTGGTCAATACTGCCACGCAGACCTCAATGGCAAAAATGCGTCTGTCCCAGGCAACCAGCGCATCCATCGCCGCTAATACGCTGCCGGTGATGCACAGCGTACTGCTGGGCATGACAATGGCGCTGTTCCCGGTACTGATTGTTCTGGCTGTGGTCAGTTCCCTGTCCTGGGCCATTATCAAAGGCTATATCTACACCATCGCCTATCTGCAAATGTGGCCAGTGCTCTTCTCCATTCTGAATCATGCGATGAATTTTTACCTGCAGGGGAAACTCAACGGTACTGCGGTGACGCTGGCTACGTTTGACCAGGTGCAGAACACCTACTCGGATATCGGTACCACTGCAGGCTGGCTGGCGCTCTCCATACCCTTTGTCGCGTGGGGTATGGTGAAAGGCCTGGGGCAAGTGGTGTCGCAGGCCGGGAACTATCTCGGCCAGACGCTGCAATCCGTTTCCACGCAGTCATCATCGCAGGCGGCGGACGGTAACTGGCAGTTTAATAATATGACCACCGGCAACGTGCAGGGAAACAAGTGGGACACCAACTACAGCCATCGTGAAGGGCATATGACCAGCCAGCTGGCGAGCGGGGCGACAAAAACACTGACGTCGTCAGGGCAGCAGGTGTTCAATAATGCTGAGTCCACCTCAAAATTGCCGGTGGAGGTCATGCTGGGTAAGACGGCGACGAGTAGCTGGCAGAAACAGCAGCGCGATGCTTTTAACGAGGCACAAAGTCTGAGCGACAGCCTTTCTCAGACCTCCAGTCTGGCGACATCACAGCTAAACCAGTGGAGTCAGCAGCGTGGAAACAGTGATACCACGGTTTCGGGTACCGACTTGTCTGTTAACAGCAATCTCACCCGCGCCCTGAACACCATTAAGTCTGTTGGCTCCCGATACGCCCGGGATGAAAATACTTCTCTGGCCGAAGGGATACGCGCAGCGGCAACCACCAGTCAGGAGCTGAGTGCAGGCGCGGGCGGAAGTGCGCAGATATCGTTTGATACTGACAGACTGCTTCTGGGTAAAGTTGCCGGACTTGCAACAGGCGTGAAGGGCTCGCTGGAGGGACACCTGAAGGCTGAATACGCAAGCAGAAGTGGCTCGTCGCAGGGTACCAGTACCGACAGGATCCACCAGGGCGCAACCAGCAGAGGATTCAGTGCGCAGGAGCTGAAGGATTTTCGCGACGCTATGGACGTGGTGACCTCCACCCGGGTGACAGACAGCGGCAGTCACACTGACAATGCCTCATCGTCCCTTACCGACCAACTCTCTACCACGTTCTCGCATCTGAAAAGTCAGGCATCGCAGTTGAATGATGCAGTGACCCGCAGCCATGAATATTCACAGCTGGCCAGCTATGCAGAGAATAACAGTGCGAACATTAATCAGAACTACGCTCAGGAGTTTGTTGGCTATGTCGCCGATAAGCGCCCGGCTGAAGCTGATGAAATATTATCCAACGCCGCCAGCCCTGAAGTGCGTGCAGAACGTGACAAACTGCTACAGGAATTTGTGGAAGATCGCATGAAACCTCAAGTGCTGCGGGAGTTTGAACATAACAAAGGTCATACCGGTGAGGGAATGGGGCATGTGGGCGCATCATCAGGGCATCCCGATCTGCAAAGTGAATACCGCCAACAGCAGAGCCGCATGGGATCACTGGCCAGTGAGAATGGTGTGAAACACGGTGGCGAGGTTGGCGCAGATGTACAACATCGCCGCAGCCGGGCTGGATCTCAGGTTGATAACGATAAAGAATCGGTGAGTTTATCGGGTCATTCCTTGAAGACGGATTACCATCGTTTGCAAAAAGAACACGAGCAGGGTAATAAACAATTTTATGATGCCAGAAGCGAGGGAGAAAAAAGTCAAATTGATAAAACGGGAGATAATCATCGAGGAAGGGAAAATTTGAACCGGATCAAGGATGAGGTTCAGAAGGGATTAAATAAAAAGTGAGAGGGAAAAACGTGAAACGGTCAGAACTGGAAAAGGATGCGGATTATATTCTTGCTGAGTTTGAAAACAGAGATTATGAAATTCCATCGAATCACCAAATTCTGAAGATTATTTTCAGCAGGTTAATGATTGTCTATGCCATTCAGATAATGTTTATTGTTGCTGATGGCGTATTTAATCATGAACAAGGTGAGTATCCATTTTTTTATACCCTGGCACTGGCTCTGGGATCAAATCTCTTTTTCACCCTTGCCTTTCTCATGTCATCCTATAATCCTGTCTGCATAAGGATTGCATTAGGCGATGAAATAGGTAAGCAGTCGATTTTAATCGGCCTGGTTGAGAAAAAGATCCACTTCTATAGTGTTTTCCTCCTGTGTACAAACGCCATCGTTGGTTTAATTTTACTGTGGGCTGGTGAGCGTTTTGTTGCGGGTCTGGGGTTCTCATGGTTTGGGACGTACCTGATAAGCGTTCTTTGTTTACAGGGCTCCTTATCCAGATACATGACACCTGCGGTGGTTCACAGTCTGTCAAAAGTACAGGAACTGCTCTCTGCATCACCAAAATAAGCCATATTGTGCCCGGGATTTAAGGGTTCCGGGGCGCTTATTCCCATGGTGATTTACGACTCATCAAATCGTTGAGCCGGGCCTGTCGTTCGGGGGGGATGGGCGCATCCAGTTCAGCAAGGAACGCATCATATTGCTTATCGTCCAGTATGAATAAACGCTGATCAAGCAGGATGTCCCGAGCCTCACGACATGCAGCTTCAGGGACAACGTCGGTACGTGATGTTGATACAAGGTGTGCCTGCAAATCTATCAGGTCACGCTGGGATGTTTTTGCCCGTATGTAAATTGGGGCTTCGCTTGATTCTGTTTTTATAAACAACTCTGTGTAGCTTTTATATCCACAATTATATTCTGCGTGTATTAAATTGCTAAATAAATTTCTGTTATTCAATTAGTTATTCCTTTAACAGTAATTTAAATACATCCGCCTTCAAAACTGATTTCTTATCCTTTGGAATACCACCATGAGCCTGACTCCTCGCGACTTAACGCAGGGCGGACAGGTCGCGTTTATGCGCCTGAAAATGTTCCTGCAGATAAATAACCTGATTGCTTATTATGTCCTCACGGGAACGGTGTTAGTGGGTATTGCCGTCCTGCTGATACGGATGAGTATTCAGAATCTGACCAACGGCATTATCTACTGGTTTGTCCGGGTGATGTCTCCCTTTACAGAAAAGATGGTCAGCCAGCCGGTCTACACCATTCGTTATTATGATCATACCCTGCACTACAGCGCCCGCCAGGTACTGCATGACAAGTACACCACGTATTGTGGTCAGTTGCTCAGGCAGGAACTGGTTATTGCCGGTTGCGCCGCGCTGCTGGTGGCTTTTCTGGCCACGCTCGCCGTGTACTGGTATCTGGGGTGTACTGGTCGTAAGCAAAGTGAAGATGAAATCATCGGGGGCCGCGTCCTCAGTGATGCGCCAAAAGATGTGGCACGCCTGATGAGAAAGCGCGGTGAGGGATCCGATATCCGAATCGATGACCTGCCGCTAAAGCGTGACGCTGAGATCCAGAACTTCGCCATGCACGGGACTGTATCAACCGGTAAATCCACCCTGATGCGTAAAATGATGAAGCAGCTACGTGACAGGGGTGATCTGGTCATTATCTACGATAAGGGGTGTACCTTCGTCGAGGATTTCTACGATGGATCCCGCGATCAAATCCTCAACGCGCTGGATGCCCGGTGTCCCAACTGGGATTTATGGGAAGAGTGTCGTTCTATCGCCGAACTGGAGAATGCCAGTACGACGTTGATCCCGGCCAGTAGTGGGGAAGATCCCTTCTGGCAGGGCAGCGCGCGCACCATTTTTGCGGAGGGTGCCGAGCGAATGCGTAAGGATGATGATCGCAGTTACAACAAATTCCTGCGCACACTTCTGGCCATTGAACTGGATCAGCTCCGTGCTTTCCTTGCCGGTACGCCCGCATCGACGCTGGTTGATGGCAAGATAGAGAAGACGGCTATCTCTATCCGAAGCGTACTGACAAACTATGTTAAAGCGATGCGTTATCTGCAGGGCATCGACCGTCCGGGGCGAGAGAAATTTACCATCCGGGAATGGATGAAAGGGCAGGCCGATAAATCGAAGAATGGCTGGCTTTTTATTACCTCGGATGAGCAAAACCATGAGTCTCTCAAGCCCCTGATTTCCCTGTGGCTCAGTATTGCTGCTACCAGCTTGCTGGCGATGGGGCCTCATCGCCACCGACGGGTCTGGTTTTTTTATGATGAACTGGCCTCTCTGCATAAATTGTCCTCACTGCCCCGGATTATCTCAGAAGCCCGTAAATTTGGCGGGTGCTTTGTGCTGGGATTCCAGAACATCGCCCAGCTGGAAGAAATTTATGGTTCTAAATCAGCGGCTGGCCTTTTTGACCTGCTGAACACGAAGTTTTTCTTTCGTTCCCCGAGCGCTGAAATAGCGAAATTTGTTGCGCAGGATATCGGCGAAACCCGCCGTCTGAAGTTCAGCGAACAGACCAGCTTTGGCCATGAACAGGTACGTGACGGGATCTCCTTTGGTAAGGAGGAAGAGCGTGTCACGGTCGTCACCTATTCCGACATCCAGTGCCTCAACGATCTTCAGTGTTATGTCACCTTTCCCGGGGACTATCCGGTCGTTGAACTCTCCATGAAATATGAGGCGATGCCCAAAGTGGCTGAGGCTCTGTTGCTGCGTGAAGTACAGACCACGCTTGACCAGAATATTGAACAGGAGATCACCCGTCGCAGCGAAGAAGAACGTCGCAGGTACGCTGGATTATTCGAAGAGGAACCTCAGTTAACGCATGCCCTTCCCGGGAGCGTGCTTAACCCGAAAGGAAACCCTGCCAAACTACCACCAGTACCGGCCAGAAAGGAGACTGTGTCGCATCCTGCGACTGCCGATTCTGACTCCCGATCAGAGGGAGCAGACACTACAGCGACAAGCGGAGCAAGTGGTGGGACGGAACGGGATATCGGGCAGGATCTGCCACCCGGACTCAACCCTGATGGTGAAATAGTGGATGTTGTTGCTTATGAAGCCTGGATGCAGGACTCGCATCAGACCCGCGACAAAATCCGTCGGGAAGAGGTCAATATCAATCATGTAACAGGCAGAGAACATGCTGACGACAGGGAGGTGTGGTGATGCTGTCGATATCCTCCATTAAAGGCGATTCTGCCTATTACAGCCACGAAGACAACTATTATGCCAGCGGGTCGCTGGCGTCCCGCTGGCTGGGTGAAGGTGCGGCGAAACTAGGTCTGAAAGGCGAAGTGGCTAACGTCGATATGGATGCGGTCCGTCAGGGTAGACTCCCTGACGGCACCGATCTCGCCAGAATGGTCAACGGCGTGAATAAACACCGCAGCGGCTACGACCTGACGTTTTCTGCTCCCAAAAGTGTGTCGATGATGATCCTTATTGGCGGGGATACCCGTTTGCTTGAGGCGTGGAATCACTGTGTGGAACAGGGTATGCAGGAGGTTGAGAAGCTTATCAGCGCGCGGATTACGAAAGATGGAAATACGAACACCGTGCTGACCGGAAATATGGTGGCCGCACTGTACAACCATGACACATCCCGCGCATTAGATCCGCAGATCCACACGCATGCCTTAGTGTTTAATGCCACCTTTGCGCAAGATAAATGGCGGGCGCTGGCCAGCGATACGCGCATGAAAACAGGGTTTGGCGAGAATCTGTATGCGCTGCAGGTGGCGATCGGAAACCTTGTGTTACAGCCGTTCAGACAGGAGGCGGAAAAGCTCGGTTACGAAACGGTGGCTGCCGGTAAGAATGGTCTCTGGGAGCTGAAGGATGTTCCCGTCGCGCCGTTTTCGACCCGCAGCCAGACTATCAGCGACGCGGCAGGGCCGGATGCATCAAAAAAATCCCGCGATGTCGCGGCGCTTGATACTCGTCAGGCGAAAGCCTGGGTTGATCCGGAATTCTTGAAAGCGAACTGGCGTCGGCGGCTAACTGATGAAAAGTTCGATATCGATAACTACATCATTCAGGCGCAGGCGCGTGCCGTGTCTCCTGGTCCCGTTGTTGGTGGAATCGAAGGTCATCATGCGCCAGACCAGCCTGGTGGCGCATCTTTCGCAGCGATATCTGCATCAGAGGTGCGAAAAGCTGTCGGCGACACGATATCAGCCTTGTCCGATAAAAAGGTTCAGTTCACCTGGTCGGAGATGCTGGCTGGCACGGTCAATCGCCTGCCTTCAGGGGCGGGGCTGTTTGAACTGGCACGGGCTGGGATCGATGCCGCGATCAATGAGCAACGCCTTATCCCGCTTGATCGGGAAAAGGGCATTTTTACTTCCGATATTCATCTGCTTAATGAGCTCAGTGTTCATCAGTTAGCGCGCACAGCGCTTCGGGAGCAGACCGTGCTGGTGTTCCCGGAACGGGCGGAACAGCGCCCTGTGCCAGCAGGTGATGCAGTATCTGTACTGACGCAGGATAAAAGTCCGCTGGCCATACTCAGCGGCCGCGCAGGCGCACAGGTTTTGCGTGCGCGTATGGAAGACGTGGCGATGATGGCACGAGCACAGGGCCGGCAGGTGTCAGTCATTGCTGCTGACGGTCGTAGTGCTCAGTTCCTGTCGGCAAGCCCGGACCTGGCAGGCAACGTGATGCTGCGCTCGCAAATGAACGCGGAGACGGTATTACCGGTACAGAGCACAGTTATTGTTGATCGGGCAGAGCGTCTGTCGCTGAAGGAGACGCTACTGCTGCAGGAAAAGGCACTCAGTGCCGGTGCGCAACTGATTTTTATGGACACGGAGAACCGGCAGGGAACAGGTAATGCACTGTCAGTTCTCAAAGATGCCGCTCTCCCGCAGTACCGGTTTTATGCCACCCCGTTGCCGGAGGTTCGCCTGGTCAGTGAAGCGGACAAGCGGCGCCGCTACAGTCAGCTTGCGCAGGACTATGTTCGCCTGTCGGCAGAAGGGCGGGATGTGGTGGCGCAGGTAACCGGCACACGAGAACAGCAGCAACTGACGGAGGTAATCCGCAATACCCGGCGTGAAGCCGGTGAGCTGGGTCGCGAGCAGATGACGCTCCGGGTACTGGAGCCGGTGTGGATAGACAGCAAAACCCGTCATCAGCGTGATACCTACCGGGCCGGGATGGTGATGGAACAGTGGGACACTGAAAAGAAAAGTATGACCCGCTACACCATCGACCGGGTGGCAGAGGCGACGAATAGCCTGGTACTGCAGGGGGAAAAGGGTAGCCGTCTGACCCTGAAGATCACCCGGGTTGACGGCAACTGGAGCCTGTACTGCAGCAGGACGCTGAATCTTTCCGAGGGGGATCGCGTCAGGGCGCTGGGGCGCGAACTGAAGGGCGCCATCCGGGCAAAAGATCAAATGACGGTGACCGGTCTGGAAGCGGGCGCGATACGGCTACGCAGCGGTGATCGTGAGCTGCGTTTGCCCATTGAGCGGGCCGTAAAACTCGCACACGACTATGTGGAAAGTACCGGGAGCGGTACCAGTGCTTCCCGCACCGTACTGGCCGCAGTTGGGCCGCGTGGGCTGAATAAACAGACCCTGAATGCCCTTGCGCAAAGTGGCAGTGACATCCGGATTTACACATCGCTGGAGAGCGGACGGGCTGCTCGTAAATTGGAACGTGTGTCCACTGGGCGTCTTGTCAGTGATCGGGTTCGTCAGTTGACGGGCGAGAGTCATCTCGATAAGGCTATACAGGCCAGCCGTGATCGTCTGATGTCAGATGCAGAGCACGCGGTGAGTCTGGCCATCCCGCGTGCGCAGCAGGGGCAGGTTCATCTCAGTGAAATTACGCTGCTCTCAGAAGCCGTAAAATCAGGCCAGCCGTTAACTGCTGTGCGGACTGAAATCGACCGGCAGATAAAGAATGGAGAGCTGATCCCGCTGGATTCGGTTGTCGGGGCGGGAAACCGCGTGGTGATCCCACGAGTGGCCTGGGAGATGGAAAAGTCCATTATCCGTCATATCGCGGAAGGCAAGGATGCCGTGACGCCGCTACTGGCTCTGACACCCGCATCAGTACTGGCGGGACTGACAGGAGGCCAGCGGGAAGCTACCCGGACTGTGCTGGAGAATACTGACCGCTTTATGGCCATTCAGGGGTATGCCGGGGTGGGGAAAACCACGCAGTTCCGGGCAGTAATGAATGCCCTGAACACCCTGTCAGCGTCCGTCCGGCCACAGGTTATCGGCCTGGGGCCGACGCACCGCGCCGTGCACGAGATGCGTCAAGCCGGGGTGGATGCCCGTACGCTTGCCAGTTTCCTGAGCGAAACCCGTCAGGCCATGCAGGGCGGCGAAACGCCGGATTTTCGCAACGTACTGTTTCTGACGGATGAGAGCTCAATGGTGGGCAACCGCGATATGGCAGAGCTTTACCAGTTGGTCGCCGCCGGTGGCGGGCGCATGGTATCCAGTGGTGATACCGCACAGCTACAGGCTATCTCAACCGGTCAGCCGTTTCGCCTGGTACAGCAGCGCAGCGCCATCGATACGGTGGTGATGCGCGAGATTGTCCGCCAGACACCGGAACTGCGCCCGGCGATTGAAAGCATTATCGCCGGGCATGTGGCTACGTCACTGCGTCAGGTGGATGACGTCACTCCCCAGCAGGTACCGCGGCAGGCAGGGGCATGGGTGCCCGACAAATCAGTGATGGAAATTCGAGCGCCGGAGAAAAAACTGGAACAGGACATTCACGATGCCAGCGAACAGGCCGCCGGACAGCAGGTAATGTCTCAGGAACCATTGTCACTGGTGCCAGCCAGTATCATCGACGCTATCCGGGATGACTGGATGGGACGTACCCCTGAGGCTCAGCAACAGACGCTGATTGTGGCTGACCTCAACGTTGACCGTCATGCCATCAATAACGCCATACATGCTGCCCGGCATGAGAAAGGTGATACCGGCGCAGAAGAACGGACGTTTACCGTGCTGGAGCCGCTGCGGGTTCCTGATAACGCCCTGCGTGCGGTAGAAACTTTTGCGGAGTATATCGGTGTCGTGGCGATGATGAACGAACGTTACTGGACAGTGGCGGAGGCGAATTCACAGAGCGGTGTGGTTACGTTGCATAACGACGAGGGAGAATCGGTTCTGATTTCCCCACAGCAGAACACGGCACAGGATATTTCCCTTTTCACTCATCGCCAGCTGACGCTGAGTCAGGGCGATCGGGTGCGTTTTACCCGCTCTGACACTGACAGAGGATATGTAGCCAACAGCCTGTGGGAGGTGGCTGGATTCACTGACGATGGTGCCATCCGGTTCATGCAGGGAGAGCAGGAGAAAATCGTCGGCCCGCTGACCATAACAGAAGATCGTCACATTGACCTCGCCTACGCACTGACGGTGCATGGTGTGCAGGGAGCCAGTGAACGTTTTGCCATCGCACTGACCGGTTCAGAGGGCGGCAGGGGGAGGATGGCTTCCCTGGAATCTCTTTACGTGACGCTGTCACGTGCAAAGGAGCATATTCAGGTGTTTACGGACGATATGGCGCGCTGGCAACAACGGGTTCTGCAATCTGACCGTGGAAAAACTGCCCATGACCTGCTGCGCCAGGAGAGTGATCGGCATACAGCCACGGGTAACCGTCTGTTAGCCATGGCATCACGACTGGATAAAACGGCGCTGGGGCGCAGGTTACTGGCGGAAATCGGTCTGGAAGGCGAAACGATGGCCCGCTTCATTCCTGCCGGCAGGAAATACCCGACGCCGTATGTGGCTCTTCCGGCATGGACCCGTCACGGGAAAGAGGCCGGGGCGCTGCTGTCCGAAATACGCATTGAGGATGACGGGATGCGCGTGATGCTCAGCGATGAGTCCCGGCTTCGTGGTGGCGAGGATGCTCAGTTCGCCGGTCTGCAGGCGAGCCGAAATGGACAGACGCTGGTGGCTGACAGTGCGGAAATTGCGCTGCGGCTGGCACAGGAGAACCCGCAGAGCGGGGTGGTGATAAGGTTGCATGGTGAGGATCGACTGCTCAATGCCATACGGCTCACCGGCGGGCGTATCACGGAGCCGGAAGAGGTCGAGCTGATAGCCCGCAGCCTGGCAGAAGCGGAAAGAGAAGCTATGGCAAGAGAGGGCTATTCTTCAGCAATACCTCCGGATGGGCTACAGAAGCGGGAAGACGCTCAGGGAACAACCGCCCAGGAACTGACGGCGGTAGCCCTTAGTGCCATGCCGTTGGATGAGCCTTTCCGTGCGGGGGGTAAAAGTGATCCGCTCCGGCAATCAGAGCGGGATCGCCGTTTGCGAGACAGTGAAGAGCAGGGTACCCGGGATGAGGTTATCCGCGAAGTATTGGCTGATATGCGCGGTTCACGCCAACAGATCAGTGAACTGATGCGGCGTGCCGGGCATGAGTCGGTGGCGAATGTACCGGAAAAAGACATTGAACTGGAAAAAACGTTGGGCGGTGACTGATGCAGGTAAAAAAACAGATGCTCATTCCAGTCGATATTTACGGTATTGTCTTGTCCAGGTTCGTGTCTGTCGGTTATCACCGTGTATCACCCTGCCTTAGATAGGGGGACAGGTGATGCTAACCCGAACGCCTGTTTTCCCAGTCTCCCTCAATTCAGTACTTAACCTCTCGGCTCTGCAACGCGATGTTATCCGGATAGTCGCATTTGTCGCCATGTCAGGGGATCACATCGGCACCGCATTTCAGTTAGATATGCCCTGGCTCAATATGGCTGGTCGGTGTGCGTTCCCGCTCTTCGCACTGGTGAGTGGTTGTAACGTGGCGAAGAAAAGCATACGACAGCAAGGTATTAACCGTCTTTGGCTGATGGCGTTGCTGGCTCAGCCGGGATACTGGCTGGCATTCAGTGACGCGGGAGGACAGTGGTGGCAACTGAATATTCTGTTCGCTTTTGCTGTTGCCATGCAGGTATTTCGGTTCCTGCAGAATGCGAGCATCCTCAATAGCTTTGCTGCCTTCGTGGCCCTGGTCGTCTATCTGCCGTTCAGTTCTGGCAGTTACGGGGTGGCCGGTCTGCTGGTGCTTGCCGGTGCGCGATTTTTATGGCTGTTCAGCGATAAACTCCGGCCAAGCGTGTTTTCCATCTGGCTGCTGTTTGTTGCTTTGCTCAATGTACATCATGGGGACGTGATGATGCTCTCAGGTGTAATGCTGACACTGACGGTGCTGTTCTGCGTACACGGACTGGTTCCGGCTTCAGGCCAGCGTCTGCAGATTGGACGCTGGTTTGCGCCAGCCTACATCCTTCATCTGCTGGGTATTGGTTTATGGGCAACGTTACCTGCTTTTCCTCTGCTGTCTGTTTTCCGGTAAACGAAAGCAATCACATGAAACGAAGCAATAGTGTGAAATTAATAGTTACAACATACTAATGAATCTTTTTATATAGCTTGCAGGCAGCTCCGGCGCTGGTCTTCATGATGTCTGTCAGAAAAACGGACAAAGTTCGTTCCTGAAGCAGGAATGGTAGGCAGCTTTGAGCGATATGCGGGCATTCTCAAAACATTATGAACTTCGTGGTGTGTTAATCATTGGGTTGGAGGTTAATTGGGGTCAGTTTGGATATCGAAAATTATTGTACGTTAAGGTCGTTTTTTGACCTTCCTACTTTAGCTGGCCGCAGCCGACGAAACTTACCTGAAGCCGGTATCCGGTTGCTTTTCCAGATATAATCGCCTGTAAGATTGATGTGTTCCCAGCCTAGCGGGGACAAATGCGATAGCAGTTGCTCGTTGATCTTCATCCCTTTACGCTTCAGGGCATCGACCGCTCTTTCCATATAGACGGTATTCCACAGCGAGATAGCTGCCGTCAGCAGCGTCAGTCCGCTGGCGCGGTAGCTCTGATTTTCCGGTTTACGATCCCTGATTTCACCCAGACGGTGCAGGAATACCGCGCGCGCCAGCGCGTTACGGGCTTCTCCTTTATTCAGTCCCGCCTGGACCCGCCGACGAAGTGCCGGATCGCGGAACCAGTCGAGCATAAACAGCGTTCGTTCAATACGGCCAATTTCCCTCAGTGCTTTGGCAAGTCCGTTTTGCTTGGGGTAGCTGGCAAGCTTTTTCAGCATCAGAGATGCCGTCACGGTTCCCTGCCTTATCGAGGTTGCCAGGCGCAGCACTTCACGCCAGTGAATTTCGATCTCTTTCAGATTCAGGCTGGTTGTTGATATCAGTGACTGAAGCGCCGGGTATTGGTCTGTTTTCCCTTTGATAAACAGCTTCTTGTCGTGGAGATCCCTGATTCGTGGACAGAACGCAAAGCCTAGCAGATGCATCAGGGCAAAGACATGATCGGTGAAACCAGCTGTATCGGTGTAATGCTCCCTGATTTCCAGGTCGCTTTCGTGATACAGCAAGCCATCGAGAACATGGGTTGAATCCCTGACCCGACTTATTATGCAGGTGTAAAACGGGCTGTATTGATCCGAAATATGGGTATAAAACTGACGTCCAGGTTCTTGCCCATATTTCGGGTTAACCTGCCCTGCGTAGCGGCCTGAGCTGCCTGTTCTGAAATTCTGTCCATCTGATGATGACGTTGTTCCGTCTCCCCAGAATGCCGCCAGTGGTCTTTTTCCCTGCGTATTTACCAGCTCAGCAAGAGCGGCTGAATAGGTTTCGTCTCGGATGTACCATGCCTGAATATCTTCGAGTGATGATTTGGTGCTCCCGGGGCAGGCTTCTGCCATTTTGGTCAGGCCAAGATTGATGCCATCCGCAAGAATGGTGGTGAGGAGCAGTCGGGTATCGGGACGGGTAATGTCATTTTTTATATGTGAAAAATGACGGGTAAACGTCGTCCAGCTGTTTACCTCGTCGAGAATTTCCGTGATTTTAGGTCGCGGTAGCATGCTGTAAACCAGTTTTGCCAGCGGTGAAACCTGTGCCGGAACGCAGTTATCCAGCGGAGAGACTTTTACGCCCTTGTCGGATATTTCCACATCGGGCAGTTCATCAAGGGCAGCCATGGCATTGACCTCTTCGAGTCTGGACTGAAGCAGAGTCATACGACTGGCAATGTACTCATGATAATCAGCAGATACGGGCAGTGGCAGCGCCGGTGTGAGTTTGTCAAAGTCCTTTTCGGGAATGAGGTAATCATCAAAATTTTTGTAACGGCGTGAGCCTTTAACCCAGATGTCCCCGGAACGCAACGCTCCCTTAAGCTCGCTGAGCGCACAAAATTCATAATACTGCCGGTCAATACCCGCAGGTGTAATCACCACCTTGCGCCAGCTTTCAGGGACAAACTCAAGCGGCGCAGTCGCCGGAACTTTACGTGACTGCTTCCGGTACATATCCTTGATCACAACCAGCGCATCAGCCAGAGGTTGTGCTGCCGGGGTTGCGACTAACTGTAAAGCGGACAACATGCGCGGGGCATATTTCCGTAATGTGCTGTATTTCTCAGTAATAATATGCAGCGGGTCAAAATTATTTTTTCTGGCGAGATGGCGTGTTTCCTCCAGACTGGCGACAAATTCAGGCCACGGGAGTATATTTTCTATTGCGAGCCATGGATCGCCACCGGAGTCGCGGGCGTCAGACAGCGCCTGACCAACATCGATGTATTGCCTCAGTTTGGACTGGATCAGCTTTCCGGTCTGCTGAAGGCGCTCAGCCTGTGTTCTTTTGGCTTTGCTAAAAAGGCTGTTTAGCATTCGCTCATGCAGCTCAATCACTTCGTCTGTCAGTGTGGCTCTGGCTTCTTCCAGCACGCACACCAGGATCGCATGACGGCGGGCTGCTGTAAATCGGGTCAAATCCCGGCTACTCATCTTTCGGCCTTCCCGCGCCAGTTTCAGCAACCTGTTCTGGTGAATTGTACGATCTATACCTTCAGGTAATGCCAGCGATTCAATACTACTGAGCCGATCAAGATGTTGCAGCACGTTCTTACCATTGATTTTACCCGGCGGTTGCAGAAGCCATGTCAGCCTGGAAGGCTGATTATCTGATGACTCAAGTAAACGATCCAGGGCATCCCTGTGAGCCGGAGTTAACGGGGCATTCAGGGTCTGAAATACGATTTTATCGCCGCCTGCCATGGCCTCCGCACAGGTACGCTCCACGACATCAATCGCGGGGATTATCACTTTGTTCTGCCGGAGCCAGACCAGTAACTCTTCGGCCAGGAGAATACCTTTATCGGTGCGCGTCGCCATCGACAGCAGGTGTGTAATACCGTCCTGCTGTATTTTGCCGGTGAACGCCTTTACGCCAAGATAGCGGTACAGTTCGGTTAAATGCTCACGCCGGGTCGTATCCCTGCCGGAAAGGTAAGCAGGCCAGAGATCCCCGGTAAGCTTTAGCCTGCTGGCGATATGCTTCAGCAGCGCATCAGAGGGTGGGATTTTTTTATCCGGGGCAAAGCCGACATTTTTCAGATAGCAAAGAAGGACGGCAAAACCAAAACGGCTGGCGGGTTTACGGTGAGCACTGATAAGCGCCAGATCATGCTCACTGAAATAGGCCATTCGGGTCAGCGTTAACTCATCGTCCGGTAATGCCAGTAATGATTCTCTTTCCGACAGAGAAATAATCTGCCTCCTTGCCATATAGTTTCCCTCATAAATTATTCGATGCGGTATTTTTAACAAAAATGGTTATCGCATAAGGGTACATGCTGACACCATAACTAAAACGTGACGGCACACGATGAATGACATAACCTATATGCGATAGATTAAATGCAATAACCTAAATGCGACAGCGTGGTAAAAAAATGTTCATCAGAGCTTATTTGAGGGCATCGACAGAAGATCAGTTTGCCGATCGGGCAAAAGAGCTGCTGGAGCAGTTTGTTGAGGAGCGGGGACATAAAATAGCCAGTTACTACAGGGAGAACATCAGCGGGACAAAACTTGATCGCCCGGAACTGGGACGTTTACTGATGGATAGTCACTGCAATGATATTTTGCTGGTCGAGCAGATAGACCGTCTGACCCGTCTGAGTAACAGCGACTGGATGACGCTGAAAAAGCAGATAGAACAACACGAGCTGCGGATTGTCAGTCTTGATGTGCCCACCTCATGGCAGGCTCTGTCAGATAGAGATCCTTCGCAGGCAGACCCGATTACCCGCGCAGTAATAACCGCCATAAATAACATGCTAATCGACTTGATGGCCGCAATGTCACATAAGGACTGGCTGAGTCGCCGCCAGCGGCAAAAACAGGGGATTGAACGAGCGCATACACTAGGTAAATACCAAGGTAAGCAAGCTGATCGTGAGCGTCACCAGAAAGTACTGTATTACCGGCAGGTTAAGAAATTGAGTATTCGCGAAACCGCAGATGCAACAGGTTACAGTGCTTCGCAGGTATGCCGGATACAAGCGCTGTATAAAAATAATGAATTTGCCTGAAAAGCTGGAATAACGATGTTTATTGCAGTCATTGCGTAGGCGTCATAATTAGGCCTTGTAGACACTTTTAATGACCAGCTGTCTGGAAGTCCGCTGTTTGCCAGGAGCGGACATTGACTTGCTCCCGTGTTGCTGAGGCATTTACTTTTTCGGGGAAATTTTGCGGCGCAGGTAATTCGCCGACAGCGCCGCAATAAGGCCACACAGGCTCATCAGCAGCCAGGCTGCATGGAAGGATTCGGGTGCAGCAGCTTTACCGCTTAGAGCAACAAAAAGCGCAACGCCGATCGCCGCACCAATCTGGCGTGAGGTGTTGATCAGCCCTGTTCCTGTCGAATACATATGGTCCGGAAGCCCGGAAACCGCACCTGCCATAAAGCCCGTCTGCGCGATACCCGCACCGAGTCCGGTCATAATCAGTCCGGGCAAATAGTTCAGTAACCAGGCATTATCGGTATGGTCGCTGAGCGTTAAAAACCACCAGAGTCCACTCAGGAAGTACAGTACGGAGCCTGCGACAGCAAGGTTCTGTGGAGTGGCCTTTACCCTCCCGATAAGCAGCGAGGCGACAACGGCGGTGCCGGGTCCCGCAGCAAAAGCAAGACCTGCCTGTGCGGCGGTCAGGTGCCATGCCTGGGTCAGAAACATCGTGCCGCCAAGTAACATAACGGCAAAACTCATATAAAAACATCCCATGCCTATTGTTGCCGTTGTGAAAGCCCGGGAATGGAACAGACTCAGGTCGAGAAGAGGACGGGAGGATTTCAGGCAGTGGTACACAAATACCGTCAGAACGACGATGGCTCCCATACTTCCCGCGAAAATAGCGGCTTTGTGGGTGGCCCATTCCGAAGTATGAGCTATGGTGGCGGTGAGGAGAGCTATTCCTGACGTCAGGAGTACGCTTCCAGCAATATCGGGGGCAGGCCCGGTATGCGGTGCACTTTCTTTCAGGTATCGGGTACAGATGAGAGCCCCAATCACGATGGGCACGTTGATGAAGAAAATCAGATGCCAGTCCGCCTGAACCAGAAAGCCACCCAGGACAGGGCCCGCCGCGGCCGCAACCGAGCCGGTGGCTGCCCAGAACCCGATCATCTGCTTATGCTTCTCCTGAGGATACGCACCCAGTAGTAGCCCAAGGCTTGTCGGGATGAGCATGGCCGCAGCAACCCCCTGTATTGCCCGCGCGGCGATGAGTATCCAGAGCGTGGGCGCCAGCCCGCAGAGCAGGCTCGACAGACCAAACAGGGCCAGACCTACCGAGAAAATAGTCCGTCGGCCGTACCGGTCAGCAAAACGGCCGCTCAGCACCAGAGTGGAGGCAAAACAGACTGAGAAGATCGTCAGAATCAGTGACAGTGTGGCCTCGGGGTGTTCGGGAAAACTTCGGCTGATCGACGGGAAGGCAAGATTGACGACAAATAAGTCCAGTGAGCTCAGGATGCTGCCCAGCCCGATTGAAAGCAGGCCAGCCGGGTGAATACGTGACGGTGAACTCGATGCTATGGTTGATGAATTAATGACCATGTTTCCTCTCTGAACAAAGCGCTGTCCGCTGACTACGGGTATAACAATATACGTGTATATACCCACATATTGCGATCAGCGTCAACGCTTTCCAGCAGGTCAATAAACCTTCGGGTTCAGCCAGGGAGTCACTGCATCAAATGTTTATTTTCCGGTGTCGCATTCTGGACTCAGATCTAATGCGGGTATACGCTCTTAAATCCCTTTTGTTATCTGATCTTGATATGGGCACTGGATATGAGTTCTCCCTGCTACTGTAAAAATCTGCGTGATTTCACACGTAAGATGACCGCGATTTACGATGCCGAGCTGGATGCCTATGGCATCAATATTGCTCAGTATTCGTTGATGAGGCTGGTGATAAACAATAATCCCGTAAGCCTTACCCGGCTCGGTGATATCGCCGGGCTGGATCGTTCTACGGTAGGACGAAACGTCACCGTTCTGGCGCGTCAGGGGTGGTTGCAGGTTGACCGTGATGGTATGGACAAAAGGCAGCAGCAGGTCTCTATCACCCCTGAAGGTGAAGCGCTTATCAGAGACGCGTTTCCGTCCTGGCAGCGCTGCCAGCACATCATTGAAGAACGTCTTGGCGCGGACAACGTCATGGCGCTGCAGAACATTTTTCACCAAATCTGAATTGCAGGTTGTCAGCGTAAAAGAATAAGATGATATATGGGTATATACCCGCTAATCCGGGTCTCCTTCAAAGACATGGTAAATCATAAACATAAGCAAGAGGGGACAATGTGAAATATCAGATCCTTGGCAATACAGGCGTTCGAGTCTCTTCAGTAGCCCTGGGAACGGCAAATTTTGGCATGCGATGGGGATACGGCGCATCGTTAGACGAAAGTCGGGCGATTTTAGATGCTTTTGCAGAGGATGGCGGTAACTTTATAGATACGGCTGATGTGTATCAGTTCGGTGAATCAGAAGAGTTTCTGGGGGCCCTCCTTCAGGGACGCAGAGAGAATTTCTTTCTTGCGACAAAATATTCGAGCGGCGCATCTAAAGCAGCTGGCGGGCTGGTTACAGGCAACAGTCGCCGGGCGATGGTGTCTTCGGTGGAGTCGAGTCTGAAGCGGCTTAAAACCGATCGTATCGATTTATACTGGGTTCATCATCCTGACGATATTACGCCGTCAGAAGAACTGGTACGGGGGCTTGAAGATCTGTCCAGAGCCGGAAAAATTCTTTACGCCGGTTTGTCCAATTTTTCGGCCTGGCGGCTGGCACGCGCAGCAACGCTTGCCGAGCTGTCTCGCGCGGTGCCGATTGTCGCCTCTCAGTTCCAGTACAGTCTGGTTTCACGTCAGCCCGAACGTGACATGCTGAAAGCCTGTCAGGCGCTGCAGATAACACCCATAACCTGGTCCCCGCTGGGCGGTGGAATGCTCACAGGCAAATACCGCGCCGGTGAAAAAGGCAGGGCAGAAGGGATGGGCGGAAAGGTATTCCAGGCGGAAAACAACGAACAGCGGAGCGCCATTCTTGACGAGGTTCTGGCTATAGCCACTGAAAACGGGGCAAGCCCGGACCAGGTAGCTATTGCCTGGGTTGCTGCACAGGAATGTATCCCTATTATTGGCCCCCGGACCCAGGCGCAGTACGTCAGTAATGTGGGGTTTTCAGGGGCGAATCTCACAGAGGCACAAATCGACAGGCTGAACAGCGTCAGCCAGTTTGACAATGACATTAAAACTGCCCCCGTGCAGGCATTACTGGGGCATGTTATACCGGGTAAACCCGTGGCATAACATTAGGGCTATAGCCCTGGGGGATAAACTGACATCAGAACTGTTGTCAGTTTATCCGACTGAAATGACGGGAATAGGATCAAGCGAACTGTATGTGTTTCACAACAACATATCCACTGCGACCAGTACCAGTGCCCCTGCAAGGATCCTATTGACCAGGCGACCGTGCTGGCGAAGAAGCGCCTGAAAAAGGTGTCCTGCTGCCGCCCAGCAGAGGTTGCCAAAAACACCGATCAAAGCCAGCAGAACGCTGATCAGAATAATCCAGACCTGACTGCTGGTATAGGGAATGACGAAAGTAGAGAGCGCCGTTACTCCATAAAGGATGATTTTTACATTCGCAAACTGCAGTAAAAAACTGGTTCTGAAGCTCAGTGGGACGTCAGAACGGGTGTTATTTGCAGGCTGGCTTCGGGCTATTTTCAGTGCCAGCCAGAGAATATAAATCACGCCTAACCAGGTCAGCCAGTGGGTTACGGAAGGCAGTATCCGGGTTATCGCCACGGTAAATAAGGCGCACAGGAGCATAATAATGAGAAATCCAGCCCCCATGCCAGCCAGTGGACGTAGGCTTTTATGAAACCCGTGAGTATGCACGCAGCTCAGAGCCAGAATGTTATTAGGACCTGGGGTAAGTGCAGTGATGAAAGTATAAGCCAGAAAAGCGCCAGCAATTGAAAGTGACATAATAACTCCTCTTTTTTTTTAATTTAGAGGATGCCAATAAGAAAAAATATTGAATGTTTTCGCATTCATGATTCAACATTATGAATACTTCACAGGAGACAATCTTGGACTTACGTCGTTTGTTAACCCTCAGGACCATTCTGGAAGAAGGATCGTTTGCCAAAGCAGCCAGTAAACTTTGCTGTACGCAGTCAACGGTTACATTTCAGATCAGACAACTTGAGGCCGAATACGGCGTTCAGCTGTTTGAAAAAATTGGTCGCCGCATGGTGCCAACGGATGCCGCCAGGAATATGATGCCCCATATTCATGAAATGATGGTCGTTATAAATAGCATTAAGCAGGCTGTCCAGCGAAACGATGAACCGGAAGGTGAATTGCGCCTTGCCGTGGGCGAGACGCTGCTCTCCTACAAGATCCCGCAGGTGCTGAAGAGTTTTAAGAAAAGAGCGCCGAATGTGTTGCTGTCTCTGCAATCCCAGAACTGTTATACAATCCGTGACAGCTTGCTGGCCAATGAAATTGATTTGGGGATTTTCTATCGTGTGGGCAATGATGCTTCTCTCATTATGGAAAACTATGGCGAACATCCTCTCGTGCTCGTTGCCTCTCCCGAATTAGCACTGGTTGATTTCATTCGGGGAAATCAGCATATCCCCGTTAGTTTCATTATTAATGAAAAACAATGTGTATTCCGTCTGATGTTTGAATCTGTCCTCAGACAAAGAAAAATAACGATTGACTCCACCATTGAACTCATCAGCATTGAAAGCATTAAGCAGTGCGTGATGGCTAATACAGGCGTGACGTACTTACCGCGATTCACGGTGGAGAAAGAGCTGCGTGCCGGACTGTTGCAAGAACTTCCTCTGTCACCACGCCCTGAAACCCTTTCTGCAGTGTGTGCTCATCACTCAGGTAAGGTCATTACGCCAGCAATGGAGCTGTTTATTCAGTCCTTACGGGAGAGTCTGGATGCCTGATCGCTGCCCTCGTATTGCTTTGCAGGATTGCCCTGTCGGTTTTAGCAGTAGACAGGGCTGACAATGATTAACGGCCAAACGATGTCACGTTGGGCCGGCTCCCCGGAAGTCCAGGTACGGCTGATGACACTAGGTCAATTTTGCCTTTCATTTTCAGGTATGCGCGGCGTGCTCTGACCTGCTTCCGGTTGATTATCAGATGCCAATTTTAGTCATGGATCCCGGCTGTTATGACAAATGCGAACTTCCGCTGTTCGCTCATAGCTGCCAGTCAACGTGGTCAAGTCCCCTTACCGCAGACAAGGTGTATAAAAAATCACCTTAACGTACAATAATTTTCGATATCCAAACTGACCCCTAATTGGATCATTGTTCGGTCACGGCTGCGCCTTATTGATATAAGTCTGTAAGCCTGCTGCGAGAATATCGAACACCGTTTTACAGGCCTCACTGTGGCGTAAGTCCTCATGCATCACCAGCCAGGTGTCGAGATGAAATGCAAAGAAATCAGGCATCAATCTCTCTAACGGAACAGGGAAACCGGCCAGTTGAACCTGACACATCCCTATGCCCGCGCCTGCGCGGATAAGGTTCAGTTGCGCGACATCACTGTCAGTGCGGACGGTAAAGCGTTCACGATTTAACTGAGGAAAGTGTTTCAGTGCCTGTAAAATAAAGGGCGTCGTTTTATCAAAGCCCACAAGCGTATGGGTGAACAGCTCGTCAATACTTTCCGGTGCGGCGTGGCGTGCCAGATAGGACGGCGAGGCATGCAGACCAATTTCAATACTGCCCAACCGACGCGCAATCAGTTGTTCCTGCACCGGTGTGCTCATGCGTACCGCAATATCCGCTTCCCGGTTCAATAAATCCTGTATTCGGTTAGACAGCACCAGCTCAATGGTAAGTTGAGGATAATCTGCTTTAATTTGTGCAATCAGGGGGGGCAGCACTTCGGTGCTGATAATTTCGCTCCCAGATACGCGAATCACGCTATGTAACCGGCGAATAGCGAAGGAGAACGTATGGATATTTTGCGCGTAGAAGCCTCGTTAAAATGGATGGTTAAGAAGAATAAATGTGCCGGGTGTGGCCGGGTTCAGTTGCTCGCGGCTACAGCACTGATACCCGGATGACAGATTTTCACATATCCAGCCAGACCGGCACCCATTAACCCCCATCTGTCTGCCAACCCAGCTGTCAACAGCATCCCTGTGTACGAGAGGCTCATCTGCATACTTCTTTGTTTTGGGGATTATGCTTGTTTCATTTTGCTAAAGATTTTTATCCTTATCGTGACATCGAGCACTTGTAATTGATCTACCTCTACATCCCAGATTAGCCCAGAATTACTGTAGGAGACCCCACCGACGCTCAAAGATAAGGAATCGGGTAAATTACCAGCGCTGATTGCCACTAGAAGTGAATAAAATTTATCACTGCTAATATAAATATCCGCCTGGGCAGAATATGAATCAAGGAAATATAACGTACCTGTGTTTTTCTGATTATCTTCCCCCTTCAACAGCCTTATTATCCATGGTGTTAACGCAGGATAGGTTTCGCCCTCTTTCAAAAAACATACTTTCCCTTCACTGGAAGGCGTTGCTTCAAATACCAGGACCGAATCAGATTCGGCTTGAGTTACAAAGTTGACACTAGCCACATTGGACTTGAAATTTATAATGCCTGTTTTTATTGACATGATCTCTTTACCCAGATTGTTGATAAAAATAACTGCTTTATCTTCTCCCGGAAAAGCTTTTATGACATGCCCCAATTCAGGACGCCTTGTGACTTAACCAGTTAACAGTCGCAGCGTTTCTCTCACGGCATACCAGCTTAGCGTGCATCATTACTTTTCTCAGAAAATAGAGCATTTACTGATACTTACATCATTCTTATTGACACAGAATGCGGAGGTATGATCTATTTCGATTCAATAAATATGACACTGCCGCCATTCTGATGAACGACAGAAAGAACCGCATCTCCAACTTTAACCTCATCATTTTTATATTTACCTGACATTAGCTTGGTGATGATATCCATTGAAACCTTAAAATTCCCCGGCGATTTTTGCGTTGCATCAAATGCAGCCGAAGCTAAACTTACGGAGCGGGTTGCGGCATCAACACCTTTCCCTGAGCAAACAGTAACAACAATACTGCGAACATTATGATTAAATTTATTTGCTTCAATTCCTATTCTGTTGCATTCGTCAAATTGGTACATCCTGCAATTGCCCATGCCAGTACACCCGCCCCCGGAGGAGCCAGTACGCTCATCGTATTCACTTGATACCCTTGTTAGCACCAAAAGTGCGGAAAAAGAACATACGAAAAGTCACATTGTAGATCTCTGTTTTTTATGAAACTACAGAAATGAAAATAATAATCACAGTATTGGTTGGGCTGGCTTCGTCACAGCAGCTGCTTGTGGCCATACAAAGCACAGTACCGACGTGCCCGATCCGTCACAGGCTTGTCCAGCCAGTTGAAGCAGCAAAAAACCAGTCTTTACCGGGTTCCTGTATATCGAGATGATGTAGCAAACGATTGTGTGCAGCAGACCGGCATCGTACCGGTCTGTGTCAGTATTGACGTCATTGCACAGAATCAGGGGAAGATGAAATCAATTCAGCCACCGGGAATGTTCACATACAGATCGTCCTGGAACCCTCGTCATAACAAATCTGTTTTTTGCCGCTTGCGTCTGTGATGTAAGTATAATTGCCAATGGTTTGCTTTCTACTGCCATCGCTACCGAAAACTATGCCACTGCTTTCGTAATATGATGTGGTATGCCCGTCTTTATCCTGCGAAAAAGTTCGATCTCCGCTCTGGTAGGTGATGCTGCCATCACTACCGAATACAGTGCCGCCTGAATTCTGATAAGTGGTTCTACCCTCATCGCTATCCACATAGGTTGTATCGCCATCATGGTAGATTGTGGTGCCTGCATGAGCAGAGACCGAGGAAAAGGCAGCAGCGATCAACAGAGATTTGAGTAAAATTTTCATGGCCAGGTACTCAGGTGTATGCCGGTGTTTGGCTTTTACATCATACGCTTACTGGGGCAGTAAATGACCATCTCAATCGTACTGGACACTGATAATCCAGACACTTCCGATCTGCTGGCACTCATAATAAAGAACGGGAACAAGGCGGCTCCGCAGCGGGATACAGACATGCCGTTGGTGGGGCTAAAATTGCTGTCATGCTAACTGCCGAAGTTTACTGCACGTGTGATGGCTAATGTAACTTGTGGCAAGCCCCTGTTCAGGGGCTTGTCAGGTGGATCATTCAATGCCGTATCTTTTTTGTGTCACAAAATCAGGTTCTTTCCAGTTGGGGCCTTTTTCCGGAAGAGGATTTTCGTTTTCTACCAATTTACCTTCCCAGATCAATCGTTGAAACGTTTGTAACAACTTACCTTCTGAAATTACTTCAAATTTGTAACGAACAAACATGCGATCAATGACTGGATAAGGAGTGCGCGGCGCGAAATGCAAGAGAATATCTTCCACACTCTCATTTTTATAAATATTTTCAAGATCTAACATTATTTTCCCTCCTCCGCTTTACGATACGCTTCCTCAGCCTCTGGTGTATACAAAGGATATGTTTTTTCGTTTATTTTATAATCTTCCAACGTTGCAGTATGGGTGTTATTCCAGACTTCAGCTCTATTCTTCGGTCGTTCATCATCTTTTATACCCAGATTCCGGTATCTTTCTAGCTCCCTGATTTCATGAGTATAAAACCGTTTATCCGTATCCGTTATTTGTAGCTCCCCTTTAAGGATTTTCTCCAGACGCTCAATCATTGCCAGAGGAAATACACGTGGAAAATTTGATTACCTAAGTTTTGGTTTATCAGGCCTGACCGGGGCACGTACAGCAGGGAAATGATATTATTTGAACCAGTTGTTAGGCGCTCAAAAACAAGATAACACCTCATCATTATTAGGAGACATTGCTGGTACCGGCCTTGGTTATAATGTTAGTATTTCAATTACAAATAGGTTTGAATCGCAGTACATCTTAAACCAGCCTGGACTGGATGCCAGCAAAAATGCTTTAAAATACTCAGAAACATCTTTTGGTCCTGGATATTTAATAAAAGGGGGAGAAATGAGCTCGTTCCGGGAAGTGCTGGCGGGGCCGTTGGTTCGTTTATATCGGAAGGTGGGAGTAGCGTAGGTCAGCAAAAAAACAATGGGGGTAATAAATGAAGTATCCTTTATTAGAACTTAATAAGGTGATGCTTATTTTTGCTGTCACTTGCTCAACTGGAATAGCTTTAACTATCTGGTTGCTCACGAAAAACCCTATTCCATTAGCAATATATATAAAATATGGATGCATAGGTGCCATCGTCGGAGTCTGGATTGGCGCTGGAACTGGGTTGTTATTCTTCCTACAAATAAGAAGGCATTTCCATAAAAAGGGCATAACGAAGGGGCGCTAACCACGGCTGATATCGAAGCGGAAGCGAGAGCAGTCGGCGCAACGGAGCGCCAACCCATAGATTACACGGCAGTGCTGGGGAAAAATGATGCACTGGCAAAGACTCTGTGACTGACCGGGACACCCGGTCTCATTGTGATGCCGGTGCAGCAGCTCGCGGCCATCGATAAAGCACAACGCTGACGCGTCCTGTCCGTCCGGATTGATTATAGGTACTTACTGTCGCACTTATAATCACATCCAGCCAGACCGGCATGATGCCGGTCTGGCTGGATTCACACCTGTTTGCCAACCACACTTTAAGTAGTTCACCACTGAATGAGAAGCTAATCTGAATGATCATTATGAGAACTGAAAACATCTATTGTTAGGATATTTGTTTCTTCAAAAGACGTAAGTTGATGCTTATCATAAATTTACACATGTTTACAATCATTCACTTTTCACCCCCTTTTTACACATGCAATAGTCAAACAGCACATTCTGCAAAATCAAATTAAGAGGGATTTTATGTCAAATATCAGGGCGTTAAATTCAGATGAAATTGCTCAGGTGAGTGGTGGTGGTAATTCAGGAGACCATGAACACAATTTCGATCGCTCTTCGAATAATGGCTATTCTGGAGGAATTGGCTATGGTGCGCAGGCTAACGGGCGACTGGGTAACACGGCCGCTAAAAATCAGGGCCTGGGACAAGGTGATTGTTCAAATGGTGTAGCAGGTGGTCTTATTGGAGGTCTTTCTAGCGGTAACGCGCTGGGCTTTGCAGGAAACCTGATTGGAGGGGCTATTGCCGGCGGGTGTTTCAAAGGTTCAGATAACGGCAACTCCAGCAATCGAGGCGGTAGCAATTGCAGCGATGGCGGCTTCGGTGGAACCTGTAACAGGTAACCTGACCACTTTGGATAATATCAGAACCAGGTTGCTGGTTCTGATATGTTACATAAAGGAGGATATGATGAGTGCAGAAAAAAAATGGCATTACTTTTATTTATTAGTTTCCTTTCTGATAGTCCCTACATTGTACTTAAATTTAGGAATGGTGGTATATTGGTTTTACAGTATACCAAAAGTTTTATCGCTTATGACTCTTTGGGTAGTTATTCCAGTCGGAACTTATGTTTTGGTTAAAAATGTCTCATTAGCTTTCAGATATATTTTCACTAACAGTAAAATGATAAACAACAGGTCGGATCAATAAGTTTATTATAGACGAATTTTGGACGCTAGATGTTCTTTAATCAATCAGGGATGTTAAGCATATGAACGAAAAACATATTTCCTTTTTTTCTCACGACAAAAAAACGGCTACAACCTTACTATTCGCCTTCTTGGTTTCAATAGCTATAACTGCCCTGCCGTATTTGACAATAAAATTTACGACCCTGGAAGCATCCTTATATATGATGCTAATAGTAGAATTTATTACGGCGCTTGGTTTCTATTTTCTCCTTTTACGGCATTATCCGCAATATAAAATAAAAACAGAAACAAAGTCTGGCTTTGTAACAAAATCGCTACTTTTGTTCTTTTTGTTGCTTTTAATGCATATATTTGTTTTTATGTACAAAAAGGATATTTATCATTACAAGGCATCTAAACCTGAGTTCATGTATGTTATTGCGCTTGTGATTTTTGTACCATTTTTTGAAGAGATTTTTTATAGAGGTTGTTTTTTTGGATTTATCTCTTCTGTTTGCAAATATAAAATTCTACCTCCTGCTTTAATTACTTCTGTGTTGTTTTGCATGATGCACACTCAATACTACTCTCTTCCAGATCAACTAGTTCTGTTTAGCTTGTCACTGAGTCTTATTTATCTTCGGGTTGAAACAAAAAGCCTTTCGTATCCTATGCTGCTGCACTCTGGAATGAATGCGTTTGTCATTTTTTTAAATGCGCAGGAATTATATAGGTAATGTTTGTATTCAGGAGATTTCACTCTCAAGTTCTGTTCAGTTGGCGGGGGAAGATTCAATAGAACTCAAATTAGCTTGAGAAAGACATAATAAAAACCAAGCGAAATGATGGTTGGTGCCAGATCCATAAATTAAGCAAATTTTCATTTCAGGAAAATGTTTTAGCTACAAAAAGTGGTAATAAAATATCAGTAACATCCAAGTTTCCTCATGGAGAAATAAGCAGCATTTTTCCTCTTCTTTTGAACGAGGTGATAATGGCTATTACCAGAATAGAGCTAGGAAACTTGGTTTCTCGGCAGGGTTATCACAAGCCCTTGCGTTCTCCCCCTTGAGATGCCAATGCTATGTGCATCAGACAGACGTTTCTCCCTACAAATATCCCCACATTTCTGATCATATTATCACGAATAAGGTGGGGTATTTTTCAGCAGTGAAGGTGATAGCACATTACGGCCAACTTCCCGCGTAAGCTGGCTGATTTTCCCCTCACTCATAAACAGAATGCGATCGGCCGAGGCCAGCGTTTCCTGACGGTGGGCGATCAGAAGAACGGTGATACCTAAGGCCCGGAGTGTCTGGCCTATAATAATTTCACTTTCTACATCCAGGTGGCTGGTAGCTTCATCAAGGAGTAAAAAACCTGGTTTTTTGTACAACGCACGTGCCAGTAAGATCCTTTGTTTCTGACCACCAGAAAGGGTACCCCCTGTTTCTCCAATTAAGGTCTGGAACCCCATCGGCATCGCCATTATGTCATCAAAAATAAGTGCCATTTTTGCGCACCAGGCCATCTGTTCCTGATCCCGTACTTCATTGAAGAAAATGATATTATCGGCAATTGACCCCCTGAAGAGTTGATCCTCCTGGAGAACGGTGCCGATTCGCTGACGGATCTGAAAATAGTTGGGGTGGGTATGAGGTACCCCAAAAGTACGGATCACCCCATTTGCAGGGGTGTGGATCCCCAAAATTAGTTTTACCAGTGTCGATTTCCCACAACCGGATTTTCCTGTGATGGCCACTATTTCGCCGGGATTGACTGTAAGGGATATGTCGCTAAGGACTTTCTCACATGAACCTTTATATAAAAAAGAAATATTCTCGAGAGTCAGAGGTGATTCGATCTCTCCAGGAGAGAGTTCCCGGGTAACGGGAGAATAGTCCCGGTGGATCTCATCGGTCGGAAGGGGGTGATAAAGTTGTTCTTCTGTTCGACTCAGCACAATATCTGCCAGACGAGTGTTATATATATCCAGCATACGCCATGAAAAATACGTATCCGTCAGGTTGCTGATGCTACCAGAGAAGCGTCCCTGATAGGCCAGATAAGCGACTAGCATCCCCACGGTAAAGGTACCGTCCAGTACTGCCCCCGCGCCTTTCCAGAGAATAATCGAGGTAACTACACTCCCCGTCAGGGTGTGCACAACGTTATACCACATCATCAGGCGACTCTGACGTAACTGGGTATTTCTGCGAACAACATTGAGGTTTAGCCAGGCTGCCTCCCGATGTGACATGACGCCGTTGATCCTGAGGCTCAGAATACCACCCAGAGTTTCGAGAAAATGTCCGGATTCACGTGCTTCGGCATCCCACGCATCCTCAGCCGACTGCTTCAGTGACGGGTACCATAGGGCTCTCAGTAGTCCGTAGGTAATGGCTGCCAGAACCGCAATCAGTGTCATCTCCGGACTATACAACATCATCATCGTAAGCGAAGTGATCACCAGTAATACATCCATGACCCCCTCCAGTACCTGGGTGGTCAGGGCGTGTTGGATGCTGTCCACCGCACTGAAACGAGCACTTATACTACCCCGGCTGCGTGCGTCAAACCAGGCCAGAGGAAGCCGTACCAGATGGTGAAAGACCCTGGCAGTCCACTGCATATTGAAGTTTACCGACAGAGTGATAGTAGCCCACTGTCTGGCCAGAGAGAGCAGTACCTGCGTCATGGTCAACAATAATAATGCGGAGACAACAAGCGTCAGGAGGTTCCTGTCGGAGGTAACCAGTACCTCATCGATCACCAATTGATTAAGAAGAGGTGAGCCTAACGCCAGAATTTCCAGTGCCAGCGCGAAAATAAAAATGCGCAACATTGCAGGTATCAAACCGGGGGTTTTACCTGTCAGCTGGCGCAGATGAATTTTTTGCCGTTCATCCCTTGGCGTAAAATCAACGGTGGGAGTTAATTCCAGTGCCACACCGGTGAAGTGTTTCCCCGCATCCTGCAGCGATATGGTGACCTTTCCTCTTTCAGGATCGTGAAGGGTGAGTTGATTTCTGTGGATTTTATGAAGCACCACAAAATGGTTCATATTCCAGTGAAGAATGCAGGGCAGGGCAAGTGATTTTAGATCTGACAGCTCGAGCCTGACTGCCCGGGAGGATAAACGGAGACCAGAAGCGCATTCCGTCAGTCTCTGCAGAGTCATTCCCTGCGTGCTGACCGTAAATCGTTCCCTCAGTGTCGGTAAATCTGTGTTATGTCCATGCCAGCTGGCAATCATTGCCAGGCAGGCCAGACCACATTCTGCAGACTCGGCCTGGCGTATCACAGGCAGACGTTTCCTGCCGTTCCAGTTCAGCGATTCCATCACAGTTTTCCTTTTACACTCCAGAGTGGTTCCGTGAGCCACTCCCACAGATAACGGGTATCAAGGCTTACATCTCCTTCAAGAGTCATACCTGGGCGAAGAGGCTCCTGCCTACCATAGGCTTGAATGAAAGTCTGCTCCGGCTCAACAATCACACGGTAATGCCCTTCATTTTCTTTCCAGGTTACCGGAGAGACGGAAAGCAGGTCTGAAGGAGTCAGGGTGGTATGGCTGATTTCCCGGATGGTGCCGTACTGTACGCCAAATTTCTGATAAGGGAACGCGCTGAAGCGCAACGCTACGCGTTGCCCCTGCTGAATGAATCCTGCATTCTGACTGGTTGCATAAAGTTCGACCTGCAGACGGGCATTATCGGGAACAATGGTCATGACCGGCTCAGATGCCCGGACCGGTTGTCCTTCTTTTACCAGAATGGCTGCAACAGTCCCGGAAACCGGGGCCGTTAGCACAAAATTCTCCTGACCCGCCAGTTCCAGCTGTTGCTGTCTGATCCCCTGAAGCTGCCTGTCGAGTTCCTGCTTCCGGCTTTCCCCAAGCGTGATAAGGTGCTGAAGCTCATCTTCTGCCGCCTCTTTAGCCGTACGGAGCTGCAGCAGTGCCAGGCGCTGTTCTTCAACATTTTCATTAGCGGCTGAAACGGCCATTTGACGCTGCTGGTACTCAATATCCGAAACGTAATGACGGGGGATGAGCTCTCGATAACGGTTCATCACCGTGACAGAAAGTTGTGCCTGATGTTCTGCCTGAGTCAGACGCTGCTGCGCACTCTGAAGCTGTGGCTTGAGAGAGGTGAGCCGTTGCTGAAGACCCTGCTGCTGCTGAGCATTATCGCGCGTCTCTAGCAGTTGCTGAGATTCAAGCATCTGATATTGTGTATTCAGAGACAGACGCAATGCAGCAAGCGTGCCGGCTCCCTGCCCATCATAATGTTCACCGCTGATATGATAAAGCGTACTACCGATGGTCACATGCTGACCTTCAGAAATCTTCATGCTTGTTACATATCCCGAATACTGGGGTATAACCTTTATAAGTCCCAAGGACGGCATGACAATACCAGACAGGTGGGCTTTACGCGTATAAAGACTGCAACTGAGGAAAATAATGATGAGCCCCAGTAAACAGAGTGTCAGCAGGGCACTTAATGTTGTTCCGGAAGATGCAGGAATAATGATTTCCCCCAGAGCAGTGTCGTTCTGGTGCTCTACCGCTTCCCTTCTGAATAAAGTCATTTTTATTTTTAGATAACGATGTTAAGGACAATGACAAAAGCATTCACTGGCGAATGCAGTCGCACAGAGGGTTTTAAACCTCCGGGCTTAAACCTTGTATATGAAAGTATTAAGGGCACGATGTATAACGCAGATAAACCCTGCAGGCCTGAATACAACGTATGCATACCATTGAGAATAACAAACAACAGGACTACATGGGGCTCAAAAAAAATTTTTAAGAGACTATACTCCCACTCGCCGTTACTCCTCCTTGAGAACATTTCGCATCCTTAATATTAGTTATCGTTTTTCTGGACTTTTCTGGAAATTATATTTCCGAAATGCACCAGAAAATTTATTATTATTTACCATTGTTATTGGAGATTTCGGTTATATCCAGAGAGTCGCATATAGAAGCGAACACCCCATCTGGTTACAGCTATCAATACTATTATCATAATCGTGAATTTAGCAATCAACTCACCCCGTGAAACCCCATCCATATCAAGTACTTTTGCGTATTTTAATAACGTAAAAGCCATAAGGAATAAACCGAAATAAGTTAAAAAATAACATATTTTCTTCATGATCTTCATTTTAAGTTATAAATGAGCTTCTAAGAAAAATCCCACCAGGACAGCATTATCTAAGCCATTGATAATGGGAAGTTAAAAAGATTAGATAAACTTAGTGGGATGGTACAATGTTAATTATTCATCACCAATGACATTGGCCAGCGAAGTTATTCGAATGATTGTTATTATCATTGCCGCCTTTGCTGCTAAAACTATCTTTGGTACATTGTCCAGCAATCATCCCACCGACAATCCCTAAAGCCATTCCCGTCGGCCCGCCAAGAGCTCCAGCAACTAAACCACCGAATATTCCAGCACCACAAGAATCCACTCCACTATAAATATCTTTGCCGGAGGAATGGCTTGATCCTGCTCTACTGCTACTTCCTCCCCGGGAGCTTCCACGCTCATAGTTACTATTAGCGTTGCCGCCACTTACCATGGCAATTTCATCAAAACTCAGTTCTCTGATATTTAACATAAATTCCCTCTATGTGTTTAGTATGTCTCGCACAAAGTGCTATTGGTTTATCACACAAGGAAATCGACAATAAAATTGAAGAATTGTAAATATGTGTAAATTTTAAGGTTTATGCACAATTTTACCTAATCTTAATCTGTTCATTAACATTTCCACAACCAAAAAATCATAATGAGATTAATGAAGCCATAACATGGCTCTTTTAATAAAAAACAGCTGAAAGGGTTTAGAGAAATAACATGTATTCCTTATGAATAAGGCTACGAATAGCAAATAAATTCAGGTGATAACTACTATGCTATATTCGGTATTTCTTGGTGTCTTGATTAATTGTCGGATAGGCTACATTATAGGTGCAACTTCCGCTCATTAATAAAAAACAACATTTCCGCACCCGCTCCGTCCGGGTTGTCCAAACCGGATAACGTTTGTTACCTCCTGTATTATCTCTGTTACCGGTTTCGATTGTGTGAGAAGGCGGATTCAAAATTATGCGCTTGCCATCCCGTTGATCTCAAAAGCAGTGGTGACAGCTCAGACATTTTTCCATGCACTGGAGGCAATTTTATCCCAGGGACATTTATGCTTCAGTTCTGCGCGGCGGTGATCAGAGGCACTCATCATGGCCTCCAGATCATTTCCTGGTTAGCGTATCGTGCAGCCTTTCAAAGATTTTTCCCAGCGTCTCTTCTGAAGAACACCGCCTGAATTTCATCTAATACCGGCGCCGTAGATGCTTCGCCGCTTTTTGTTGTGTGCCCATCGTTCACCTTGTTAATCCTGATGATATAATTATTGCCTTATACCTTTAGGTAAGAAGATACAGACAGTTAATTACTTTTATGACTTTAAGTAACAAGACAGTTTGTATCGGTCCATTACAATGAGGGGCATTATAACACTTTGGTTGCGGCAATCTGTTCCCATCCCGACGCAAAAAAAACGTTGCAGGCTGTGGCAAGGCAGCCGTAACGTGAAACATTTCTGTCATATTTATTATTAATCTCTTTAAGCATCGTTACCCCACCGAATATATCCGCAACTAAAATAAAATTATTTATTCATTCTGTCCGTTTTATTGCGCGGTGATTGTCTTTGCAGCTTTTTAATAGGAATATACAGGAAATACCTGTTCTAATAATACCTAACCAAAACTGAATTTTTGGGGTGACGTATATTCTCTTTCTCATGGATGGTCAGCGTGCGTTATCTGGCATGGTCTTTATTATTTGCAGCGGTAGCACTACAGGCTGCGCCATTATCACCGGCGGATCGTGATGCAGTCCGTCAGCAGCAGGAACAGCTGCTGCGCCAGAACCAGCAGCAGCGCGATGAGCTGGAACGTGCCACACCGCTGCCGCGCGCAGGCCGCGCCCCGTCTGATACGCAGGCCGGCGGCCCCTGTTTTGATATTCACACCATCACCCTTTCCGGCGTGACGCTCATCAGTGAAAAAGCGCAGCAGAAGCTGCTCGCGCCCTGGCAGAACCAGTGCCTGAATATGGCGAAAATAACCGGGCTCACCGCCGCCATTTCCGACTGGTATATCAGCCGGGGCTATATTACCAGCCGCGCGTTTCTTACCGAGCAGGATTTATCCCACGGCGAATTACGCATTGTGGTGCTGGAGGGGAAATTACGTCATATCCACCTGGAAGGTGAATCCCCGCGCATGCTGAAAATGGTATTTCCGGGGCTGGAGGGGAAAGTTCTCAACCTGCGGGATATAGAGCAGGGCATGGAGCAGATTAACCGCCTGCGCAGTCAGCCGGTGCAGATTGAAATCGTGCCGGACAGCGAACCCGGTTATTCCACCGTTAATTTAACCGCCACGCCGGAATTTCCGTTAAGTGCCTCCGTGTCGCTGGATAACAGCGGGCAGAAAAGCACCGGTGAAAATCAGCTGAACGGTTCACTGACCGGCAACAATTTACTGGGGCTGGCGGATAAATGGTTTGTCAGCGGCGGACGCAGCAGCGATTTCGCCACCGGGTACGACGCGCAGAGTTTTCAGGCCGGGGTCAGTATTTCCTACGGCTACAGCCTGCTGGATTACAGCTACGCCTGGAGCAATTACCGTACCACTATCCTCAATCAGGGGTTTCCGTGGGTTTCCACCGGCGATACGAAAACCCACCGCCTGAACCTATCCCGCGTTATTTTTCGCAACGGCGACATCAAAACCGCACTCAGCGCCGGCATCACGCAGCGCGCATCGCGCAACTGGCTTAACGACGCCCCGCTGGTGAGCAGCACGCGCAATCTTTCCAGCCTGCAGCTTGGCATCAGCCACACGCAGAAACTGCTGGGCGGCGTGGCGACCTTCAACCCGACCTACAGCCACGGCATGCCGTGGTTTAACGCCGAAACTGATGAAGGTAAAACCGGCGATGTGCCGCGCGCGCAGTTCCGCAAGGGGAGCCTCAGCGCCAGTTTTCAGCGCCCGCTCACCAGCGACCTGCTGTGGCTGACCAGCCTGTACGGGCAGTGGTCGCCGGACCGGCTTTACGGCAGCGAGCGCCTGACGCTTGGCGGTGAAAGCTCGGTGCGTGGTTTCAAAGAGCAGTACATCTCCGGCGACAACGGCGGTTACTGGCGCAACGAAGTGAATTACACCCTGTTCACGCTGCCGGTGCTCGGGCAGATAAGCGCCACCGCGGCGCTGGATGGCGGCTGGCTGGAGAAAGACCGGCTTGACCGGTATGCCGCCGGCACGCTCTGGGGCGCCGCGGCAGGACTGGGCAGCGCCGGGCGCTGGTTCGCAAGCCAGGTCTCTGTCGGCACACCGCTGCGTTACCCGGACTGGCTCGGCCCGGACCACCTGACATTTAACTGGCGTGTGGCTGTCACTTTTTAAAGGAAGACAAGGATGAATACCGATAAACCGGTTCGTTTCTCGCAGCGCGCACTCAGCTGGCTGATTATCGGCCTGCTGGTCTGGCAGCCCGTGGCACCTTCCTTCGCGGCGGCCATCACGCCGACCGGCCCGGCCAGCATGGACAAAGCCGGCAACGGCGTGCCGGTGGTGAACATTGCCACGCCGAACGGCGCGGGCATCTCGCACAACCAGTTTAACGAATACAACGTCGGCCAGCAGGGGCTCATCCTCAACAACGCCACCGGACAGCTGAACCAGACCCAACTCGGCGGGCTTATCCAGAACAACCCGAACCTGAAGGCCGGGCAGGAAGCGAAGGGCATTATCAACGAAGTGACCGGCGGCAGCCGCTCACAGCTGCAGGGCTACACCGAAGTGGCGGGGAAAGCCGCCAATGTGATGGTCGCCAACCCGTACGGCATCACCTGTAACGGCTGCGGTTTTATCAACACGCCGAATGCGACACTGACCACCGGCAAACCGCAGTTTGACGCGGCGGGCAACCTCTCGGCACTCGAGGTGACAAAAGGCACCATCACCGTCGAAGGCCAGGGGCTGAATGCCAGCGGCAGCGACGCGCTGTCACTGATTTCCCGTGCCACCGAAGTCAACGCTGCTATACATGCGAAGGATTTAACGGTCACCACCGGGGCGAACCGGGTGGATGCCAGCGGTAAGGCGACCGCTATCAACGGCGAGGGCGCGGCACCGGTGGTGGCGGTGGATACCGGCGCACTCGGCGGCATGTATGCCAACCGTATTCACCTGGTCTCCACGGAAAAAGGCGTGGGGGTGAACCTCGGTAATCTGGCGGCGCGCCAGGGTGATATCACGCTTGATGCGAACGGGAAAATGACCGTCCGGGAGAGCGTTGCCAGCGGGTCGCTGACGGCGAAGGGCGACGGCGTGACGCTCACCGGCAGCCATAAAGCGGGTGGTGATATCGCGGTTAACAGCACGCAGGATATGGCGCTGAACACCGCCACGCTGGCGGCGGACGGCAAACTGACGCTGGCTGCGACGGGGAATACCGCGCTTACCGCCAGCAAAATCGCTGCCGGGCAGACGGCGCTCAGCGCAAAACAGATTAACGGTGATGCAGCCAGCCAGCTCAGTGCGGCGGGTAACGTCACCCTGGATGCGCAGGGTATCAGCTGGCAGGGTGAACTGACCGCCGGCGGCAACAGCCGGATAACGGCGCATAAGCTGGATAATGCCGGCACGATAACGGCGAAAGGGCAGCTGACGGCCACCGCAGGCAACCTGAACAACAGCGGCACCCTGCAGGGGCAGGTGCTGGAGATTAACAGCCAGACGGCGCACAACAGCGGCACACTGATGGCGGCGGGGGATACCCGCATTACCGCCGGACAACTGGATAACCAGGGCACCATCGCCGCGAAAAATCAGCTCACCGCCTCGGCGTCCACGCTGAACAACAGCGGAACACTGCAGGGCCAGTCGCTGGGTGTGACCGGCGATGCGCTGCACAACAGCGGCTCGCTGCTATCCGAAGACGATACACGGCTTACGGTCACCCGACTGGATAACCAGGGGACGGTAGCGGCAAAAGGCCAGCTTACGGCCACCACCTCCACACTGAATAACGGCGGCACACTGCAGGGGCAGACGCTTGCGGTCTCCGGCGATGGGGTACAGAACAACGGTACCCTGGCCGCAGACGATTCCCTGAACGTGAAGGCCGGCGCGCTGACTACCGGCAATGGCTCCACTGTTACCGCGAAAGGCGATGTGACGCTGACTGCGCAGACCACCGCTGATATCGGCGGGCAGGTGAATGCCGGTAAGGCCCTGAGCGTGAAAGCAACTGACCTGCAGACCCGCCAGCAGGCACAGCTGCAGAGCGGCAGTGACCTGGCCCTGACGGCCGCTGACAGCGCCACGCTGAACGGCACTCAGGCAGCGAAAGGCACGCTCAGCGTGACGGCAAAATCCGTCAGTCACGGCGGGAAATCGAATGCGTCAGCCATCACCCTGACCGCCCCCGGTGCGCTGAACAACAGCGGTACGCTGGTCGCGGATACGCTCAGCCTCGGCAGCACACATATCACCAGCAGCGGGCTGCTGCAGGGCACACAGGCTCTGAACCTGCAGACGGACTGGCTGGAAAACCTTACCGGCGGCACGCTGTACTCCGCAAAAGACCTGACGCTTGCCATCCCGCAGCTGAACAACAGCGGGTTAATCACCACCGATGGTGACCTGCGTCTTGTCGGCAGTACGCTGGTGAACACAGGAGAAATCAACGGCGTTAATCTGTTCAGCGATTATCACAGTCTGATCAGCAACGGCCGCCTGCTTGCAGACGGGCAGTTAAGCCTGGCCGCAGACAGCATCAGTAACAATGGTCTGGTAGCAGCAAACGTCACCAGTGTGCGAGCAGATACCCTCGATAACACGGGAACAATACAGGGCAGTGATGCCCTGACGTTACAGACGCAGAAAACCACCAACAGCGGGACGCTGGCGGGCGGAAGCTCGCTCGATCTGAGCGGACTGGCGTTAATCAACAGCGGCCTGATTGCCGCGAAAAACCTGACGCTGAACAGCGCTGACATCACCAGCAGCGGCACGCTGCAGGGCACGGCGCTGCTGACCGCTTCCGGTACCACGCTGACTAACCAGCAGGGCGGCCTGCTGCTCAGTAACGGCGCAGTGTCGCTGAAAAATGACCGGCTGAACAACGCCGGGCAGATACAGGGCGACACGCTGAACCTCGCGACCGGGCAGTGGATGAACACCGGTACGGCACTCGGGCAGAACGGTCTGACCGCCACGGTCAGCGGCACGCTGGATAACCAGGGCCAGGTGGTCAGCCGGCAGGGGATGACGCTGACGGCAGATAACAGCACGAACAGCGGCGCGCTGATGGCGAAAGTGCTCGCCCTGCACGGCGATTTGCACAGCAGCGGTCTGATTCAGGGGACGGACGGGCTGACGTGGGATGGCAATACGCTGACCACTACCGCGGACGGTCAACTGGTCAGCGGCGGCAGTCTGGCACTGCAGGGCAACACCCTGGACAACGCGGGCCGGATGCAGGGGAAAACCCTGACCGCAACGGCGGACAGCCTGCATAACAGCGGCACGGTGCAGGCGCAGGATGCGCTGAACGTGCAGGTTACCGGCACACTCGCTAACCAGGGGCAGATGCTGAGCCAGGGGCAGGCGGATATCCGTGCGGCACAGCTGAACAACGACGGCACGCTGGCGGCAAACGACCTCGCCGTGACGGCACCAGTGATAACCAGCAACGGCATTCTGCAGGGCAATCACAGCCTGACCTTCGCCACGCAGAGCCTGTTTAATGGCCGCAACGGCCAGCTGGCAAGCGGCGGACTGCTTGCGTTAAACCTCGGTACGCTGGAGAACCAGGGGCTGCTGTATGTGCAGGATGCCCTGACGCTTCATGCCGGCAAACTGGTGAACAGCGGCAGCCTGGAAGCGGACGCGCTGGATATCACCTCTGACAGCACACTGGACAACAGCGGCACGCTGCTGGCGCACCATGCGGCTTTGCTTCGCGCGGATGCGCTCGGCAACAGCGGACAGATTGCCGGCAACGCCGTTTCCCTGACCGGCAACACGCTGACCAACAGTGGCCTGATTCAGGGCGCGCAGCAGGCGCAGGCGCACGCAGGCAGTATCATCAACACCGCCTCCGGTAACTGGCTTTCCGGTGGTGCGCTGACGTTTGACGGCGGCAGCCTGCGTAACGCCGGCACGCTGCAGGGCGAGACGGTTTCGCTCACCGGCACCACGCTCGACAACAGCAACATCATCAACGGGCTGCACGGTTTGAGCGGTGTCTACAGCGGCGCACTCACCAGTGACGGACAGATGGTCAGCGGCGGTGTAACAGACCTGCGGGCAGACGCCATTACCAGCGCCGGGCGCATTACCGGCGACACGCTGACACTTACAGCCACCACACTCACCAGCAACGGGCTGTTGCAGGGGACGAACGGCCTGCGTGCGGATGCTGCCACGCTGGTCACCGGGGCGAACTCGCGCACGCTGAGCGGCGGCGATTTTACGCTGAACGCCGGGCAACTGAATACCGGAGGCACCCTGCAGGGCGGGCGGGTCAGTGTGACGGCGGATGACTGGACGCTCGGCGGTTCGCTGCTGAGCCAGGGCAGTCTGAACGCGGATGTGGCGGGCACGCTGGCACTGCCGGGCGCGCTTACCAGCCAGGGAGCGATGACGCTGCGTGCGCAGACGCTGAACAACGACGGACAGCTGCTCAGCGCCGGGGACATCATCCTGCGCGGACAACAACTTACCAACAACGGCAGCGTGCAGGGCAAAACGCTGTCGGCACATGAAGGCCGTATCACTAACAACGGCACGCTGACCGGCCTCGACAGTCTGGCGCTGGATAACAGCCAGGCCACGGCGACCCTGATGGCGCGGATGGCGATGGCTGCCCCGCAACTGGAGCTGATTAACGCCGGTTCGCTGCTGACGCAGGGCACGCTGGATATCACCGCCGGGAGTGTGAACAACACCGGCACCTGGCAGGGCAATAACATTCTGCTGGCGGCGCAGTCGCTGGATAACCGCGGTGCCATTCAGAGCGCCGGGGCGCTGACCCTGCAACTGGCGGGCAATCTGACGTCCGCGGCAGGCAGCAAAATCACCGCCATGGGCACGGCGGCACTGCAGGCGCTGGCGCTGACGAACAGCGGCCAGTGGGCGGCGAAAAACCTGACTCTCAGTGCCGGTTCGCTAAGCAACGGCGGTGTTATCAGCGGCAGCGACGGGCTGACCGCGACGCTCACGGGTACGTTCACCCAGCAGGCGGGCGGGCAGCTTGCCGGCAACGGGGCGCTGAACCTGACGGCACAGCGTGTCGATAACGCCGGTAACATCCAGGGCGGCGGCGTGACCGTCAGCGCAGACACGCTCACCAACAATGCCGGTGCGCAGCTGGTCAGCGGGCAGGGGCTGACGCTCACCACGCCGCAGTTGCTCAACTACGGGCTGATTCAGGGCGCGGGTGACACCCGGATTACTGCCGCCACGCAGGCGCGCAACGAGGGGAAACTGCTCTCCGGCGGGATGCTGACGCTGACTGCCCCGCAGTACAGCGGCGCAGGCTGGCTGCAGGCGACGGACCTGATTCTGAATGCGGCGAACAATGCCGCCACCGGTACGCTACTGGCTGACCGGATGACACTCACCGGCGACACCTTCACGAACCAGGGCACCACCCAGGCGAATGACCTGACGCTGAATTACCGCCAGCTTACCAACAACGGCACGCTGCTGGGCAGCCGCCAGCTGACGGTGAACGCCGCGCAGGTGAACCAGTCCGCCGCCGGCAGGCTCTTCAGCGGCGGAGACCTGTTTGTGGGGGCGACCGGGCTCAACGCGCTGGGGCAAATCGTGGCGCTCGGCAACCTGACGCTGCAGCTGGTCGATGCGTTTACCGGTAAAACTGCGCTGGCGGCGGGGAAAACCCTGAGTATCACCAGTAACGGGGCGATAGATAACCAGAGCGTGATGCAGGGCCAGGCGGTGAACCTGAGTGCGGGCGGGCAACTGACCAACAACGGGCAAATCACCACCGGCAGCGGCGCGAGTACGTTAAGCGGCAGCGCCATTGTGCTCAACGGCAACAGTTCGCTGCAGGGCGGCGGCGATGTGACGCTGGCGAGCCGGGGCAACATCACGGCGAACGGCTTTGCCGGCACACTCGGCAGCCTGACGCTCAGTGCGCCGGGCAGTATTGTGAACACCGCGCTGCTGTACGCGGCGAATAACCTGGCGCTGTACGCCGGCAGCATCACCAACCAGCGCGGCGATATGCTGGCGGGCAACAACCTGAGGCTGCAGCGCGACGCGGCGGGCAACGCCAACACCGAGGTGGTGAACACCTCCGGCAATATTGAGACCCGCAACGGTGATATCACCATTAATACCGGGCACCTGCTGAATCAGCGGGATGGGTTGAGTGTTAGTGAAATTACCGTTCCCGGAGCCTTCGATCCAGCGAGTGTACCGACCACTGTTAATGTTACGGTGAGAGATAATCCTCACTTTATGATTTACAAAGAGACATGGGAGGATGCGAATCATCCGAACGATTCCCCCGGCTTTTACAATATTCGTTATGTCTATTTGCCATATCAGGAATATTTAACGCTTAACCGTACGACGGGGTCGCGTGAAATACAGGTTAATAGCACAGGTGGAGCGGCACGCGTCTCATCAGGCAGAGATTTAACAGTAAATGCGACAACGCTGGATAATCTGGCGAGCTCTGTATTAGCTAACAGAAATATTGAGTTGAGCGGCAGCAAACTGAATAACCAGAGCTATACCGGCGGTGTTTATACCGATCAGCTTGTTTATGAATATAATCTGGCTGGTAATGTACAACTCATTACAAAAACAACATCCAATCCATATAATTATAAGGAAGCAGATGACTTTATTGTTCCGGTCAAAAGTGGAACAACGACGCAATATTATCGATTTAGCTCGAATTCATGGATGGAAAACTACGGGGTCAACGAAGCTGGCAGCGACCTTAATGTAGCGATTAAAGATGCCCCTGAAAATTTAATCATCCTGGATGATAAACATAATGGCTCTGATCTTGATTACACGCCACGCTATGTTGTAAATGCCTTTTCAGCGACATATACATTAAAAGGTAAAGAGTCGAATTTTACTCCCGGAAATATATACCGCTCTGTTATCCAGGCCAGTGGTAACGTCAGCGCAAACTTCAGCAGCAATATCAGCAATACAAATACGACCGCGAATGCCGGTGGTGTCGCGGGAACCCTCACCGCGCCATCCCTGAATACTCTGAGTAATCAGAATATCAACGGCGGTATCGCGAAACAAAATCTGGTAGGTCCGGTCACCATAAACTCACCGCAGTGGCAGGATCAACTGCAAAATGCCCTGCAGCAGATTAACGGTGGCAGCGCGCTGGATAACGCCAGCGCAAATGGTGCCGCGCTGGCAAACATTGGTAGCCAGCAGAAAAGCAGCGCCAGCCTAGGCATCGCGGACAGCCTGGCAGGCGCAGGAGTAACAAATGCGGTACTGAAAAATACCAACACCACTCCACAGCAGGGCAAATCCGTCGATACCAGCGCCTACCCACTGCCGTCCGGCAACAGCGGCTACTTTGTGGTGTCGGCTAATCCGAAAAGCCCGTACCTCATCACCGTTAACCCGAAACTCGACGGGCTTGGCCAGTTAGATCCGGCGCTGTTTGGCGATCTGAACAAACTGCTCGGCGTGACGCCATCTGCCGCCCCGCGTGAAACCAGCAGCACCTATACCAATGAGAAGCAGTTCCTCGGCTCTGCCTACATGCTGGATCGCATCAAACTTAACCCGGACCATGACTATCGCTTCCTCGGCGATGCGGCGTTTGACACGCGCTATGTCAGTAACGTTGTGCTGAACCAGACCGGTAACCGTTACCTGAACGGTATCGGTTCCGATCTGGATCAGATGCGTTACCTGATGGATAACGCCGCTAGCGCACAGCAGTCGCTGGGGCTGCAGTTTGGCGTGGCGCTCAATGCCGATCAAATCGCCGCGCTCGACCACAGCATCCTGTGGTGGGAAAGCGCCACCATCAATGGCGAAACGGTGATGATCCCGAAAGTCTACCTGTCGCCGAAAGATGTCACGGTCAATAACGGCAGCGTGATTGCCGGGAACAATGTCAGCCTCGAAGGGGGCAATGTCACCAACACCGGCGGTACGCTGCTGGCGCGAAACAACCTCAGCGTGGAGAGCGACGGGGTCATCACCAACAGCAACGATGCGCTGATGAAAGCGGGTGGCAACGTCAGTCTCAGCGCCATCGGCAATATCAGTAACCTCAGCTCCACCATCAGCGGCAAAACCGTGGCGCTGGAGAGTCTCGACGGCAGCATTAATAACGTCACGCTGGCCGATCAGTTTGCCCTGACGGCTAAAGATAAGAACGGTGCGGTTAATCTTAAAAACACCACGCTTGGCAGTATTGCCAGCATCACCGCCACCGATGGCATGTCGCTGGCAGCGGGTAAAGATATCACCCTGACCGGCGCCACGCTGAAGGCGGGCGGCGATCTGCTGATGGATGCCGGTGGTAACGTTGCTGTTAACGCCATTCGTGACACTGATGCATTAAACCAGTCTGGCTTCGAAGGTCGCACCGATATCAGTCGTAGCAAAGTGACGTATCAGGGTAGCGGTATCACTGCCGGGGGCAACCTTGGCATGCAGGCGGGCAACGACCTGACGATCAGCGCCAGCGATGTCAGTGCCGGGAAAAACGCGAAGCTGTCAGCGGGCAACGATCTGAACCTCGACGCGCAGCAGACCAGCAATAACACCCGCAACGGCAAAAGCGAAAACCACAGCACTGGCCTCAATCGCACCACTGTCAGTGCAGGCAATAACCTGATACTCACCGCAGGCCAGGACATCAACTCGCAGGCCGCCGGGCTGGCGGCTGAACAGCAGGTCGGCATGCAGGCGGGGCGCGACGTCAATCTGCTGGCGGAAGCCACCACCCAGGGCGACAGCTACAAAGCCAGCAAGAAAACGGTGATCAATGAGCAGGTGCGCCAGCAGGGCACCGAGATCGCCAGCGGCACTAACACGGTGATCCTCGCCGGACGCGATATGAACGCCGAAGCGGCACAGGTCAATGCAAAAGGCGATATCGGCGTGCAGGCCGGACGCGACGTCAATCTGACGACCGCCACCGAAAGCGATTACCACTACAAAGAAGAGACCAAAACCAAAAGCGGTTTCCTCAGTAAAACCAAAACGCACACCATCTCCGAACAGAGCGCCAACCGTGAATCTGGCACGCTGCTGAGCGGCGATAACGTGACGGTGAAATCCGGCAATGACCTGCTGGTGAAAGGTTCATCCGTGGTGGGTGACGGCGATGTGGCGCTCAGTGCGGCGCATAACGTAGATATCACCGCCGCCACCAACACCGACTCGAACTGGCAGTTTAAAGAGAAGAAAAAGAGCGGCCTGATGAGCTCCGGTGGGATCGGTTTCACCATCGGTTCCAGCAAAACCAAACAGGATCTGAAAGAGAAAGGCACCACCCAGAGCCAGAGCATGAGCACCGTGGGCAGTAACGGCGGCGATGTGATGGTCAGCGCTGGTAATCAACTGCATGTCGGCGGCTCAGACCTTATTGCCAAAAACGATCTCGCCCTGAGCGGCGACAGCGTGGTTATCGATCCCGGTCATGACAAACGCACCACCGATCAGAAATTCGAGCAGAAAAGCAGTGGGCTGACGGTGGCGCTGTCAGGTGCAGTTGGCTCCGCGATTAACGGCGCCGTTCAGACCGCGCAGGAGGCGAAAGGTGAAAGTGATGGTCGCCTGGTCGCTCTGCAGGCGACTAAAGCCGCCCTTTCCGGTGTACAGGCAGCACAGGGTGTGGCGGTGGCGCAGGCAACCGGCGATCCGAATAACGGCTTTGGTGTCAGTATTTCGCTGACCTCACAGAAGTCGAAATCTGAACAGCATGCTGAAAGCGATACAGTGACTGGCAGCACGCTCAATGCCGGGAATAATCTGGCTATCACTGCTAAAGGCAAAGGGAAGGGTGAAAACAGCGGCGACATTGTTATCGGCGGCAGTCAGCTTAAGGCCGGGGGCAATACCACACTTGCCGCAGCGAACGATATTGTGCTCAGCGGTGCGGCTAATACCCAGCAAACCACCGGAAAAAACAGCAGCAGCGGCGGTGGCGTGGGCGTCAGCATTGGCGGAGGGACTAACGGCTTCGGCATTAGCGTCTTCGCGAATGTGAATGCCTCAAAGGGCAATGATAAGGGCAATGGTACGGCCTGGACGGAAACAACCCTCGACAGCGGCGGTACCGTTTCCATGACCAGTGGACGTGACGCCATCCTGAATGGCGCGCAGGTCAGCGGCGATAAAATTGTCGCGGATATTGGTCGTGATCTGTGGATGAGCAGCCAGCAGGACAGCAACGATTACAAATCTACGCAGACCAGTGTGGCGGCTGGCGGCAGCTTTACCTTCGGTAGCATGACCGGTTCGGGTTACATCAGCGCCAGCCAGGACAAAATGAAAAGCACTTATGATTCGGTGCAGGAACAGACCGGATTGTTTGCAGGGAAAGGAGGCTATGACGTCACGGTCGGCCATCACACCCAACTGGACGGGGCGGTCATTGCGTCCGCCGCGGCGGCCGATAAAAACAGCCTTGATACAGGGACGCTGGGCTTCAGCGATCTTCATAACGAAGCTGATTATAAAGTCAGCCACAGTGGCGTAAGCCTGAGTGGCGGTGGCACATTTGGCGATCAGTTCAAAGGAAATATGCCTGGCGGCATGATTTCTGCGGCAAGCCACAGCGGCCATGCGGAGGGTACCACGCAGGCAGCAGTGGCTAATGGAACAATTACTGTACGTGATCAGGCGAATCAGAAACAGGATATCAGCGGACTCAGCCGCGATACGGAACATGCTAACGACAGCATCACCCCCATCTTTGACAAGGAGAAAGAGCAAAATCGTCTCAAAGCCGTGGGGCTGATTAGCGATATTGGCAGCCAGGCCGCAGACATTGCACGGACGCAGGGTGAACTGAGCGCAATAGAAACCGCGAAAAAGCGGATGGGTAACATCAAGCCTGAAGAGCAGGCTGCAGCCCGTGAGCAATGGGCAAAAGAGAATCCCGGCAAAACGCCGAAACCTGAAGATATCAGTAACCAGCTTTACCAGAATTACTATAACGAGGCATTTGCGGCGACAGGAATGGGCACTGGCGGGAATATCCAGCGGGGTATTCAGGCGGCTACTGCAGCGCTGCAGGGACTGGCTGGCGGTAATGTTGCCGGGGCACTCGCCGGAGCATCCGCGCCAGAACTGGCGCATATGCTGAAATTCACTGAAGCTGATCCGGCCGTTAATGCCATTGCTCATGCGATTCTGGGCGGTGCGGTGGCCGCTCTTCAGGGAAACAATGCCGCTGCAGGTGCTGCTGGTGCGGGGGTGGGTGAAATTATTGCGCACCAGTTGTATCCGGATACACCACGAGAAAAACTGACAGAAGAGCAAAAACAGACTATCAGCTCACTGGCATCGATCTCGGCGGGACTTGCCGGAGGACTGGCTGGTAACAGCTCGTTGTCAGCTGCGACAGGGGCGCAGGCCGGTAAAAATGCGGTAGAGAACAACGCGGTAGGCTGTTCAATGGCTACCTGCCTGAATAATAATTCCTTAGATTTATCGCGCCCTACGTTTGGTGGTGGGATGGCGGGGGCAGGTGCAGGTGCCGCCTTAGGAGAAATAATATCTGATGCGCTAAAAGATGATGACAGTCCGAAACCAAATGTTGGTAAAGATCTGTCAAATGGCGACAAAGTTGAAGCTGGAGGCTCAGGCTCAGGAACACCGGGAGGTTGGGGACCGGAGGACGAGGAAAATGGTCGAAATAAAGCAGGTTCAGATCGGCCTTCAAAACAAAATTTATCTGAAGCTGCTTCTTCTCCAAACAGAAATGGGTTAACTGATGCTGGACGATCATTGCAAAAACATGGGGGAAGAGAAGGGTCTGCATACTCCTATTCAAGTCAGAAAGCATCCGTTCTCAATCAGGAAGCGCAGAGTATAGTTAACGAGATTCTGGATAATCCAGGAACAAAAATTGAAAGCAAAATTGTCTTTGAAAACAAGCAGCCTATAGAAGTCATTGATGCTAAAGCACCGGATGGAAGGATTTTACGGTTTAGTTCCGATGGTTCTAGATTTATAGGATTCCGGGAACCACCGACAAAATAGAGAGGGTCAGAAATGTTAGAATATAGCGTAGGTAGTTCGTTGGACAGAGATGATCTTTATGCTGAATTGTTATTCAATCGAGTTCAGTGGGGAGAAATTTCATTAACTGAAGATAAAAAATCTTTAAATATAATCATTTATCCTAATGGTAATAGCATTTTTGAGTTTAAATATGATGAATTCTTGCTCTTGCTTGATAAAGCGAAAAAACATCTTCTTAGTCTTGAACCTTTAAGTGAATGATAAAATTCTGAGGTTCATATACCATAATGAATATCTCCTGAACGAAGGTGTTGCCAGTATAAAAATAACGATTCGCAGAAGAGTCGATTATCTTTGCCATATAGGAAGTCAGTTCCTGACGTGGCCTTTGTCTGCCAGCAGATTCAGCAAACCGGACAGGTGCTCCGCGAGTCCCTGGTTACCCTGCCGTAGACCACCAGGTACGTGCCCAGCGAGAAAATTATAATCAGCCTGGGCGCACCGCGTGACACTTTCCCGGTGTTAATTTTTCGCTAACTATATGAATCGATTAGATAAGCCCTGCTGATTTATCAGCAGAGCTTGACCTTCAGTGATGGTCGTGTCGGGTGGAGAGCTTCTGCAACACTGTCAGTTGCGCAACTGCTTCTTGCATGGCATCCATACCTGCGGTCAGGGCATGCAGGCTGCTTAGATGTGTGGCGATACTTTCCCGCTCATCATTGGTTTTACTGCTCATGGTCGCAATCGTATCAGCTGCGGAAATTGAGTGCTGTGCCATGTTGCTGGCCGTTTCCACGGTATTGTTCGCCACGTTGCGGATGCGAGAAATCGTGGTGACCGCCTGATTAATGTTTGCGGCGGTGGCATCCGCCTGTTCTTTTGAGGAACGTGCCAACCGCCGCACCTCGCTTGCAACAACGGCAAAACCACGCCCGGCATCGCCAGCCCGCGCTGCTTCTACAGCGGCATTGAGCGCCAGCAAGTTAGTCTGGAATGCAATGTTACTGATACCACTGGTAATTTCATTAATACCTGCAGATATTTTCTCCAGATCGTCCAGCCCTTCAACTAAACGGTTCTGTGCCTGCTGGCTTTGGATAGCGATATCGCTGATAGAGCGAATACTGTTTTCCGCCATCCCCAGGGTTTCATTCTGCGTCTGGGTCGCCGCTTCGAGCATCGGTAATGCCGTCATTAGCGGCCCCAGTTTCTGTTGATAAGCAACCACGCGAGAAATTACCCCACTCTGGAAATCATTCAGTGCTTCCCAGCGACGAAGCGCACGCTGGGCATAGTGCCCCGCATAGCTGGCATATTCCACCGGGAAATTCGTCATTGCTTTCACATCATGGTTGAAAAAAACCAATGCGGATAACGTCTGGTTAATTGGCACCCCAAGAATTTCCCCAAAGCTGGAAAATCCTGCAGCAGGCAAGCCTTTAAAAAAGTGTGCGTTATGCAGATGGGACTCACTGCCCAGACGACGCAGAATACAGTCGTTCATCAGGACGGCCACAGGTTTACCAAGCCCCGTAATGAAATGATTCCAGTCCTGTTGTGTAGCCTGTTTAAAATCAGTTTCTTCGAGCAAATGCAGGCGATCACCAAATTCAAGGTCGCAAAAAAAGTGCACACCGTTACTGTCAATGGTCGCGACAGAGCGAATGAAGTACTCATCTCCTACTTTCACGCCGAAGGTGAGCCCTTTAAGTTTTTCGGTTAATTGTTGCTCATTACAGCGTAAATGTTCCGCCAGCGCGCTCGTAAAATGAACCTGCTGACCCTGTTCGTTAAATACGGATGTGACGGTACGGGCGACCGGATCCGCCTGAGCAATCAGCCAGCTTTTATTGCACGGTTTAAAATTCTGGCTTTTGAAAGGAGCGAATGATTTCCCTCTCGACATGGTGCAAAAGACAATCACTGCTTTTCCCTGCATTACCTCACCGCCCACGCTTATCCATGTACCATCGAAAGCGAGTTTTCCTCCTGCCGAACCGCCAATAGCAAGACAGGGGAAACGACCGCAGTTATACCAGGCCTGCATCAAAAAGCCTTCTGATGCAGAAAGCCCGTCACAGTAAACCATAGCGAACGTTTTCTCTGAGGAGAGCGGTATACGCACCTGCAACCTTTCGAGCTCCAGCTGAATCGCTTTGATTCGATCCGGAGCGGTATGCATATCTTTCACATGTAAATCAACGATATGTACTTCGTGCTGTGCAACCAGTGAGTCGGGCAGGAACAGCCAGCTGCCCTGTTGCCCCGCGCCGTCACAATAAGTCGTTTCGCGGCCGCTGCTACTCAACGCGCCACTGGAAGAAAGGGTGATTACGGTTAAGTCGGGAGAGGATAATTGCTGCCATGCCCGGCTGACGTTTGGATAATCGGCATTAGGCGGAACAAATGTCATCAGGATCCCACGGGATTTATTACTTAAGCCTGCCGCCGATAACGTTCTGGGCATATTTCGGCAATCATAAATGCCATTCGCTGGCTGGGAACGACTCCGGCGCAATGCTGCGGCTAACAAGCTTTTTATCGACATAGATGACATATCCTCACCATTTTTGAAAAACTAAATTTTTTACAGAATCTAAAGTTAGGACGAATTTATGAGGCTATATATTCTGCTTTCATGACATACTTCAAACGAAGCGTCAGATACAATTTAGAAAATTGCTTTGATTACTTATTTCTTATCGCCTTGGCGGGCTAAATGTTTAATTATTTTTATCGGCAGATAGGCGCGACAATTATTAAAATAGTCAAAATAATCAATATATAATGACGCATAGCAGACTATCGATATATCATCCAGTAAAAAATATATACCAATTATGTGATACGTCTCAAAATATGGGGCGTAACTATCCATGGAATCAAGCTTATATATTTCCAGACCTGACTGTTTCTTAGTTTTACCTTAAGATAACTGTTTACTTTGAACACTCGGCCCCGAAATCCTGCGCCATTCAGAAATAGAATTTAGCGTTTCATATCAACAAAACGGACCTTGCAGATCTCAAATCAACCCCATCCAATATAATGAAAGTGTGTGAAAAGCAGCTCAACAGTAAAAAGCAGATAAAACAGAGAAAGAAATACACAGACTGCTAAGAAAGCTTGGCGAAGCAGGCGCTCTTGTACTCCTCGGACGTGGGGAAAATGCTAATGACAGGCCGCCACCGGACGGGATAGAAGCTAGTTAAAAAACAATACCTTCCTTGTAAAAGGCTCTCACACTCCAAAGCGAGGATTATTCCGGGAAGTTAAATTTATCTCTTGCCCTGCGGAGCTTATCTTCCCCGCGCCGTCACACTTCTGCGTGGTGGTAATGTACATAGACCTGTTTTAGTTCCATGCACTTTTGAGATTTCCGGGCTTTTGATCCCTTCCGAATGTGGATGCCAAGTCAGATAAGAGATCCGGATGTCTCACCAGGTACGAACAGTTATAGTAACGCGCAGGTTCTGTCTCGCGAACAGAATAGAGAAAAATCAAACAAATGAGGTATCGGGAATGACCGCAGCGAAATGGCAATTTAATGATCCGCCAAATTTAGCCGTAATTGTGAACAAGGCAATTATCCTTAAAGGTGATTGGATTGCCTACGTTTCACATGATCTTGATGATGGAGGCTGGCAATTTCATACGGATCAGCCTGAACCAGTTACGCAGGATGATGCTATATTGGTCAGCTTGAAGAATATCGTTGACCTTGATCCCTCTATTGTAGATCTTGCTGGATTGCCGCCTGGATGGCATGCCTGGCGTGACAGCAAGGAAAGCAAATGGCAGATTTCAGCGCAAAATTTTTGATACCCACAAGCCCTTAGGGTTGAATTTTTCAATCAAAATCAATTTTATCCCTGGCCTTGCGCAGTTTATCTTCACCGCGCCGGTCATACTTCTGCGTGGTGGTGACGCTGGCATGTCCCATTGCATCCTTGACCGTAATTAAGTCCTCACCATTATCGAGCAGCGCCGTTGCGAAGGTTCTTCTGAGATCATGGGGCGCGCACTTGTCGAGATCGGCCTCTTGCTGACGCACCTGCAGGATATGGTACACCGCCTGGTCGGTCAGGCGTTCTTCTGTCAGAAAGTCATGCCGGCGGATACGGGTGAACAGAGGCCCGGGATGCTCGCCACGAATCTGATCGGTCCACAACATCAGTCGTTGCCAGGCTCCGGCCGGGACATAGGCCAGCCTTTCCTTGTTACCTTTGCCAAGCACTTTTAATGCGCGCTCACCGGGGAGAATATCTTCATAGCTCAGCGCCACCGCCTCTGATCGGCGCAGGCCGCAGCCAAGGATCACCGCCAGAAGTGCCGCATCCCTGACGCCTTTGCTGCTGCGGTCGGCTTCACACATAGCGAACAATCTTCGTATCTCCTCACGTGACAATGCCCGACCGCGCGGCAGCGTGCTACCTCGGACGGAACGTACAGCACGGATGTGCTGATAATCATCAACATACATCAGTTTCAGCATCCAGGCTTCCATCGCCACGCCGCGCAGTGCCGAAAGGTAGGTGTTGACCGTGGCTACTGCCAGTCCCGTATCTCGCAGTAACTCTATCAGTGCAAGTACATGATGACGGCGCAGTTCTGCCCAGTTGCAGTCAGTCAGATCGCTGGCACCGAGAATGCGCGCCACGATATTGAGGAAGGAGGTCATGGTTTGCCGGCTGCGGACGGAATTCAGCGATAGCAGGTACGCCTGCGCGGGATTAACTTTCGTGACAGTGTCACTATAAAGAGCAGGCGATTTGGCTTCGCCGGGCACATTCACCGGATGCCGGGCAGGCTGATTGCTTTCGGTATCAGTTAATGTGGGCATTGTGAACCTGCATCGTTTTTGTCATAACCGGGCAGCAAGACCGGGCGAAACACACCGGCGTGCTGTGCAAAATCTGTGGCCGAATGGTCTACTCAAGCGTATCTCATTTTCTCTACTTTTTCAAAGGTACATTTTAGTAAGTAGAAAGAAAATCAACTATGTTGATCAACAACTAGGTTTTCTTTTTTTTGAATTACCCATAGTATGTTCATACTATTGTAGTATTAATGGAGATGGATGATGTTTGCTGAAACAATTTTAACAGCCCCTTTTATCACAGGATTAATCAAAAAATTTGGCGAGGAGACTGGAAGTTTTTTGATAAAAAAAACTAAAATACAACTGAGAAAACTAAAGCTATACAACTCATTGTTAGCTAGTGAAAATGACTACTCAAATAACATTATTAAAAGAATATTTACGTTCAGAACTATTATCTCAGGTGATAAAGATGTTTATTTAGATCAAATTTATTATCCATTAACAATCAGAGATAGTGGAAAACGAAAAACTGTTATACAGGATTGCACTACTTTGCCTAACCACACGCCGATATGTCTGATAGGTGTTGCTGGTCAAGGCAAAACCATTACAATGAAAAAAATGTATCTTGAAGAGTTAAATAAAAATGCATGTTTTCCATTTTTTATATCTCTACGAAGTATTGATTTCTCAAAAGAGATTGGTTTAATTCAAATATTGAATAAACACTTAATTACAAATGGAGTTGAGTGTGATGAACAAGCTGTAAAGGATTTTATTACTAACGTAAATGTACGAATATATTTTGATGGTTTTGATGAAATTCCATACGAGCATAGGCAACACGCAGTTCAGGTGCTTGAAGAATGTAACTATCGATGGAAATGTAACATAGTATGTTCTACCCGGCCCGATACTGAGCTTTGCAAGGTTCCGGGTTTTGTAGTATACAACCTTTCGTATTTAAGAATGGAAGATGTTAATAAGATTCTAAGACAAAGCATAGATAATAAAGAAACATCTGAACAGTTAGTAAACCTTCTGAAAAACAAAGATTTTTTGCGCGATTCTATTAAAACGCCAATTTTGATTGATATATTTATAGTTACATGCATGAGCCTAAATCAGAACCCAGATAATATCACAAATTATTATGACTCTCTTTTTAAATCACTGGCATATAAACATGATTTTAATAAAGTTTTTACTCGAAAAAGAAAGAGTCAACTAAGTGATTTAGAACTCGAAGAGTGTTTCACGATATTTTGCTTCGTAACTTTCATGCAAGAAAAAGTTGATTTTACTGAAGCTGATATGTTAGATATTTTTAAGCAGGCGAAGCAAAGCATAGGTAAGGAAGCAGAGAAAGAAAAGGATATAATGCAAGACATTATGTATATTACCAATCTTGTAATAGCTGATGGATACACAAACTTTACATTCATCCACAAGTCGATACAGGACTATTATTCCGCAAAATACATAGCAAAGAGTGATTATAAAAACCAAAAGCTATTTTGGGATAGTATGCAGAAATATCACATTGAAGAAAACTTTGCATATATGTGCAAATGTCTATCCCCCTATTCTTATTACTCTCTTTTCATTGCCCCCCAATTGAAAGAATGTGACTTTTACTCGGACTGCGGAGAACCGATTTATCCTACCTTAGATGATTTGAAGTTTTACCTTCATGATGCTAGCCTAATGCCAAATTCGAGAAAGGACAAAATTTTTTCCGGCATTACCAGAACTCCTCCATATGATGGATTTAGATTTGAAGCTATTGACGAACTCTATAAATTTACACTATTCAAAGCTTCTTTGAATGGCCCTCTGACTTGCGTAATGAACTTCCTGAGAGATAAACAAAAAGAGATTTCCGACAAGTTCGATGAATTAAAACCACATCTGGAACCTGACTATCATAAAATGAACGATAACGCAATAAAATTAGAAAAATTCATGCTAACTTTCCCTCAGGTTGAATCATACATGCAAAAATCAATAACTGATATGCATCAAATGATTGATGAAATCATTAGTGATTATCAAAAACATATTGATCAAAAAAATAACAAATCATTAGGCACACAAAATTTGCTTGAAAGCCTGTTTGCTAACAAATGATTCGCGCCCAGTTTTCAGCTAATTCTTCCGCGTTCTGGCTATTGGTGAGCGTTGCCAGCAGTGTTTCGACAAGTTGAGAATGCGCATCTAGACTGGTCAGAGATTGTTGTTCTGGTTGGTCGCAGAGGGACAGAAGTTCAGAGACTCTTGCAACAATTCGACTTTGCTCATTGAGAGGAGAAACGGGAATAAGTAAAGATTTGAGATGACTGACCTGCCCCCAGTATTAGATACAACGGTCAGTGAGTTATGTCGGTTTTTGACCCTGCCCCCTAATCACTACGACTCCTTTGAATTAAGCCCGGCGAAACCATTACTTCATTCTGGTCACGATAATGGGCAGGTTATGAAAACCCTGCCCAACACGTTGTTAAAATCAACCGAAAACTCAAATCATACGTAAACGCGGCATAGCGCCCCGCTAACGCTCAGCGTCCAGTCCCGCGTCAATGCGGGAATAAAGGCGGCTTGCCCGGCGTTCAGCGTCAATACTTCACCCGATGCGTGGTGTAATGCAGCTTGTCCATCAATGACAAATACGATTTCCGCGCTGGTAGTCTGCATAGCAAGATTGTTTACATGGCTATATACATCAAAACAGAAATCCTCAACCGGAACATCATACTGCTGCCACCCGGCGTGTTTTGCCGGTGCCATCCGTAATTGCTCCTCACTGATAGGTTCAAAAACGGTACAGGCAACCAACTCTGCAAGGTTTATATTTTTGTCCGTTAACCCTGCTCTCAGTACGTTATCGGAACTGGCCATCACCTCGACGGCCACTCCCTGCACATAGGCATGCAACGTGCCAGGCGAAAGAAACATCGCCTCGCCTGGTTGCAGCGTCAGGCAGTTGAGAAACAGCGGTGCGAACAGGCCAATATCATCCGGATAATGCTGACGCAGACGAAAAATAAATGACGCCAGGTTGGCGTCATATAATGACTCAACTTCATCGAACAGACGTGTAAATGCTTTCTGCTTTTCATCCTGCGGCAGTTGCATCAATGAAACAAAAAACGCCTGCATCGTTTCCGTGCAAGGGTGCAACGCTAATGGATTTAACGTCGCTTCCAGCGAAGCAATACCCAGCTTTTTAAAATTGCGTACAATCTCCGCCGGCTGGCGAAAACCATTCATCGCCATAAACGGCGTAATGGCATAAACCAGCTCCGGTTTATGATTGTCGTCATTATAATCTGGCGGATTATTTTGCTGACGATGGAAACCCGCCTGCGCCTGCGCTTTTTGTGGGTGCACCTGAATCGATAACGCCCGTTCAGCGGCAAGGATTTTCAGCAAATAAGGTAGATCGCCGAATTGCCCGGCCACGCGGCTGCCGAGCATGGCCGTTTTATCCCCGGCAATCAGTTCCGCCAGGGAGCAGGAGCCTTCTTCGCAGATAATCTGGGAAATACCGGCCGGATGTACGCCCATCCACAATTCTGCCTGCGGTTGATTGTCAGGGTTTGGAATGTGAAAACGCGCATTCAGCGCCGAACGGCTTCCCCACGCGTAGTTTTTCACCACATTGACCAGCGGATAGAAACAGTGGCTCATGGGGTCAATCCTCAGTGGTGAACTGGTTGGTTTTCGCCAGCGATGCAAACCATAATCCGTTGCGCTTGATATGCCGCTCGCCGGTTTGCAGATCAAGTCGATAGAAACCATAGCGGCGCTTGAAGGAATTAATCCACGACCAGTTATCAATAAAAGTCCACTGATGTACGCCAAAGCAATTCGCGCCATCGGCAATAGCCCGATGTAACTCGATTAAATGTTCCTGCATCAAGCCTATGCGGAAATGATCATCAATCACGCCATCGGCCTGCACCGGGCCTTCGGATTCCAGATCCATGGCAATACCAATTTCTGCCAGATACCATTTAATGTTGCCGTAGTTGTCGCGGATATTCGCGGCGATGTCATAAATTGCCTGTGGCAGAATTTCGTTGTTATCACGGTAAGGGTTAAAACGCCCGTGCGGGTTAACGTAGTTTTCGAAATAAAGTTCTGGCGTGAAGTAATCAAGCGTATAGTCGCTTTCCCGCGCTTTTACGCGCCGGGGCACGTAATAGTTCACGCCGAGAAAATCGATGCGCGATGAGGTAATCAGATCAACATCCGCTTTGGCGACTTCCGGCAGGCATTTGTTGGCCGCCAGAATTTCGCATAACGCTTTCGGGAATTCATGTTTGACCAGCGGATCGAGAAAACTGCGATTAAACAGCAAATCGGCATACTCGGCTGCTTTTTTATCTGCTTCGGAATCATTGCGGGTGTAAGACGGCGTCAGATTCAGCACTACACCAATCTCGCCACCGGGTTCCATCTCGCGGTAAACCTGCACTGCTTTTGCGTGTGCCAGCATGATGTTAAACGCCACCTGTGCCGCCAGCTTGCCGTCTTTTTTGCACGGATAGTGGAAATCATACAGATACCCTCCTTCAACCGGCACAATAGGTTCGTTGAAGGTGATCCAGTACTTCACTTTATGGCCAAACAGACTGAATGCCGTACGCGCAAAGCGGGCAAACAACTCCACTACGTGCGCGGATTCGAACCCGCCATACTTTTTCTGCAAGGCTTCGGGCATATCAAAGTGATACAGGTTGATCATCGGCTCAATGCCACTGGCGATCATCTCATCGAGATAGGCATGATAAAAACGCACAGCATCCGCATCCGGCTCGCCTGTTTCAAAATCGGCGATCAGGCGCGTCCACTGAATTGAGGTGCGAAACGAGTTGAAGCCGAGTGACTTCATCAGCGCAACATCCTGCGGATATTTACGATAGGTTTCGCATACGGTTTGCGGCCCCGTTTGCTGAAAAAAACGTTCCGGCTGTTCAGCGAACCAGCTGTCCCAGATGGAACGATGGGGTTTCCCCTCTACACCTTCCGTTTGCGGTCCGGATGCCGCCGCACCCCATAAAAAACCTGCCGGGAATGAATACCGGGTCATAACGCCTCCTTGAAAAAGCTGCGCCGGTACGGCGCAGCGAAATGGTTATTCGGTGGTGACTTCAATGGATTTGATAAACAGGTAGCCCCAGTCGCCGGGGAACTTGCCGAAGCTGATGGTATTTGCCCCCGCTTTCAGCGTGACCGGAACGACTAATTGCTGGCCTTTTTCATCGGTCTGCGGGAATTCCACCGGGATCGGTGCGCCGCCGTTCACCACAAACGAATTCTTTTTAGCGCCCCATTTGCCGTTGAATGTCACCCGCAGCGCAAACTGCCCTTCCCAGGGGACATTCACCTGCCAGCTCACGCTATCACCGTCATTAGCGAACGGGCCGAGAAAACCGTCATTACCAATGGCAAGCGGGTTTTCACTGGCCTTTGCCACTGCCAGTTTGCCTTTGCTGACATCCAGCACACCGCCGCCAAACGTGCAGTAGTCGGCAGGGGATTTACCGGTGGCTTTCTTCACCGTGACGCGGACAGTTTTGCTGCTGCTTAGCAGGCCATCATTAGCCGTAAAAGCCAGGGTATAGCTGCCAGGCGCAGAGAACCACGCCCGCGTTTCAGCTTTAGCCGCATCGCAGAAATGTACCTTTTCGTTGTCATCAGCGCTCCACTGCTGCGCGACGTGACGATCGGGAAGATTGTCGTCTGTCCAGGCCGCTTTCAGCAGCACACCTTTGTCCTGTGTTGTGGTGAGCGGTTCACTCACTGTCACCACCGGCGCGTTGTTCTGCTGGTGGTGTTGCACGCTGATCACATTCGACGGCGCTGACGCCCCGCTCTCGTTTTTGGCGATCACGCGGTAGTAATAGGTTTTCCCCAATTGAAGACTGCGATAATCATCGCGGAACAGATCCATCGTCGCCGGATCCCACTCGTTTACGCCGTCTGAGATATCTTTACCGGCAAGTGCCCACGGGCCTGAGGCTGACGTGGCGCGTTCAACATCGTAGTAACGCCCGACGGGCGACCCCATCCAGTTGATGGCAAAAGGTGAGTCGGTTTCCCGCAGGCGCGGCGCATCCGGCACCGGTAACGGTGGAACCTTATCTGAACCGGCAAGTTGCGCAGATGCCTTGCGTACCAGAGCCACCACTGCCGTTTCCTGGTTGGCTTTGCCCTCTACCGGAAAGCCCGGTAGATGGTAGCTATAGTGCCCGGTGAACTCTTTGTGCCAGTAAAATCCGCCATCATGACGATGACCGCGAAAGCCCCAGATAAAACCGCCTGCCGCCTGCGCGCCATTGACCTCGCTGTGCACAATCGACTGCATAATGTCGTTAAGTTGCGCCTGATCGAGCAGCCCGAACTCCCCGACCAGATACGCCTTCTTACCGCCTATCGCTTGCAGGTCTTTGCGTACCTGATCGGGATGGTTGTTCCCGGCATTGGTGTAATAATGGTTGCTGACGATATCGATATTCGGATCGCTCAGCGCAAAGGCATTTATCTTCTTATAGGTGCCGTCGATAATGAGCTGGTGCGGCGCCCATTTGCGGATCCATGCTGCCGTTTGTTTGAGGAATTCCGCATTGGTATCTTCAAGCTCATTGCCCGTTTCCCAGGCCATGATCGCCTTTTCATCGTAATAGGCGCGCCCGGTTACCGTATTGGTGCGGGTGATCACCTGACGAATCACATCCAGATACGCCTGGAAGGTTTTGCTGTCAGTACGGTAAAAATCTTCCGCTTTTTCATGATAGAACGCGGCCAGTTGCTCACGACCACCCCACCACCACCAGTGGTCGATAAACGGCAGGATCAGACGCAGCCCCTGCTTATCCGCTTCCGCTATCATGTTGTCATAGACTTTCATCGCCTCTTCGTTCAACTGCGGCATTCCGTCTGGGGTGGCGGGAGCCAGGATATGCGTGGCGCGCCCGCAGGCGGCGTCATTTTCCTGCTGAACGGAGAGCACATAGACACGCTGCGCCTTCGCGCCGGTTTGCACCATCGCGCGGATCCAGTTTGCCTGCTCTTCGGCGGTCGGCCATTTAAAATACTGCCCCCAGCCGCGCGGATCGGCCTTGCAGACACCACGCGCATCATCTTCAATACGGTGGAGTTCCGGGGCGTGAATACCGGCAAAGCGGAAAACCGTGTTGCCATCCATCAGTTGCCCGCCCTGGCGGGTGATGAAATGTTCGAAATGCGACTGTTCCGCAGCCATGACGCCTGCGCTGCCCAGCAGGGAGAGCATCGCCACCAGTAATACTTTACGCATCGGTTTACACATGGTTGTCTCTCCTTAGAACCATACTTCCGCCTGGACGCCAAAGTTCACGGTGTCGGTGCTACCGCTGCGGCTGTAACCGCCGGCTGAAATGGTGTTGGTGTCCCAGTTGTAGTTGCCGTCCAGCGCATCGGACACCCCTTTATCCCATTTCGCGTAAGTGACGAAGAAGCGCAACTGCGGGCGGCTCCAGAAACCGGAATCAAAGGTCAGGGTTGGCGCGATGGTGACTTTGGTCAGACCGCCTTTTCCTTTACCGTTAACGCCCTTGTAGTTCTCATCATCGAGGTACTCGTAACCGACTTCATACTGCATGGCGAAGTTTTTGGTGATCTGGTGGTACGGGCGAATACCGGCCACCCAGCTTGTCCGTCCCCAGCCGTCGGCATCGCTGGTCCACCAGCGGTAATTTTTATCCTTCTGGTAGTAGGCAAAAGTCGAGATATCCACCGCACCCAACGACGCCATGCTATCGAGCACCACGCGCCACGACTGTGTATCTTCAAGATTCGCCCAGCCCCAACCGTTTTTACCCAGCGAATCGCCCGCCGCCAGCCCGCGTCCATACTGCATAACCAGTTTGGAATAGCCGCCCGTCAGCCCCCAGAAACCATCAAAATTGTAGACCCCGGTAATGCCGTAGCCTTTTTCGGAAGCGGTTGGATGGTTTTCATTGCGGTTCATACGATGACCGATAAATTCCAGATCCAGCCCGGTACCGCCGATTTTCTTGAACCACAGATTGAGGGAGTAATCATCCGGGTAGCCCTGATCGCTTTTATCAACCGGGTACGCTTTGGTTTCATCGGTTGGCGAAAAGGCGTAAATACCGGCATCAAAGCGGGCAAAGCCGAGATCCATATTGTCGAAACCACCACCGGTGCCGTTGTACTGAATGTATTCCCAGTCGAACTGGTGGCTGGAGGTGTTAGAGCTGCTATAGCGTTTACCGCCCCAGAAGGTGATTGCTGGTGCAAAGTCGAGATTGCTCAGCTCAACGAAACCTTCACGGAATTGCACGTCGTGCCCGTCGTCGTCACGGCAGTTCCAGTCGGATGTACATTTGCTCTGATGCGTGATATTGGCCTGAATTTTTGCCACTGCACCGGAGGCAGCTTTCAGGGTAACTTGTGGAATTAATTCAATTTTAGTGTCGTCTTCATTACCGAGGCGCCATTTGCCGTCGGGCATCAACCCCACGGAATCAACACGGTTGCCATCGGAGTTCGCCAGTATGCCGGAGCGAATATAGCCATGCAGCGTGAAATCATAGGACTTGACCTCATCCGCCTGCGCAACGCCGCTGAGCGCAGCGTTAATGAGTAAGGCAAGAGGTAATAATCGGTTCAATCTGTTCATAATTTCCCTTGTTCTTTTTTTGAGTGAAAGCGCGTCGGTTTGGCGCGAGTGGAAATTTACGGATCAAAAAAGGAAAAGTACATCCACAAACGGAAAGCGCTTTCCATAATTGCCGGATCAAATCACAAATTCGACCATAACGACTATGAAATCGTGATAAAAGTCACATAAATTGCGGTGGGAAATAAAAAAGCCAGCGCGATGCTGGCGCTGGCAGGGGAAACAACGTGAGGATTTACCTGTTTTCCGCCTCCAGCAGCTGGCTTTCATAAACCCTGAAGAAAGGCCGGTAGATCATCCATGAATTGAAGAAAGCGAACAGGCACATAAACATGTTTTTCCAGCTGCCGTTTGCCGACCAGGCCGCGCCCAGCGGCGCAGGCATCGACCAGGGCAGCATCGCCACGGCGCGATCCAGCACGCCCAGATGCGTTAAATACCAGGCAATGCAGGCGTTGATGACCGGTACAAAAATAAAGGGGATTAAAAAAATCGGGTTAAGGATCACGGGGAAGCCAAATAAAATCGGCTCGTTGATATTAAACAGCGAAGGAATGAGACCAATTTTGCCGACGCTTTTCAGTTGCCGGGAACGGCTGCGCAGCGCCATAAAAATCAGCGGTAACGTTGAGCCGATACCCCCAATCAGCAGATAAAAATCCCAGAAACCCTGCAGATAAATATGTGGAAGCCTTACCTCCCCGCTGGCCAGTGCCTGCTGGTTTTCAAACAGATAGGTCATCCAGAAAGGATTCATAATGCCGGTAATAATCAGCGCGCCGTGGATACCAACAAACCAGAGTAAATTACAAATAATCAATGAGATAAGAATGGCCGTCAGCGTATCCGACGCAATAATTAACGGACGAAACGCTTCGCTGATCAGATTTGGCAGGATCATGCCGGTGGTCAGTTTTAAGGTGGTGTTCACTACCGTTATCGACAGCATGACCACCAGCAACGGCACCAGCAGCTGAAAGCCATTGCGTGTCATCACCGGCACTTCATCCGGCAGGCGGATATACCAGCCTTTGCAGTAGAAAAAACGAATCACTTCAATGCTGTAAAAACTCGATATCAGGGCGCTAAAAATCCCCAGACCGCCGAGAAAAAGGTTGCTGCTATCCGTAGTTTTAAAACCGATAAATACCAGAAATGAGAGACACCCTGTCAACCCGGAGAGCCTTTCCGGAAGCTGATATTGCTTGGCCAGACTCGCACTGGCACCAAAAGCAATGATCAACGCCACCAGGCCAATTGTCAGTTCAAAGGTGGGTAATAACATCGGGCGAAGGAGTTGATAGTAGCCGCCAAACCAGGAGAAAGAATTGATGGAAACCGGCGGAAATATCAGTGGCACCATCAGGCTGCCGACGATCACGAAAGGCATAGCTAACGCAAAGCTGTCGCGCATTGCGGTGATGTGCTGGCTGCGCGTGAGCAGGTTGGCAAAGGGGGTAATGCGCTGCTCGATCAGCATGACAGCCACATTCATAAACTGAATGTTCATGATGAAACCTATTTAAGCCATGAAGTCGCAGGATCATCGCTTACATCGATCCAAAGTGAAAGCCGCAAACTGGTGATCATGCTCACATTAAATGCATCCACAAACGGAAAGCGCTTTCCGTTTTGAATCCATAAATCTATAGTGCGCCCATTCTCGTCACTCAGTCAGGAGTCTTTTCATGAAAAAAATCATGCTTTGTTGTTCCGCTGGCATGTCGACCAGCTTGCTGGTGAAAAAAATGGTCGAAGAGGCGGAAAAGCGCGGTCTGGACGTTGATATCAAGGCCTTTGGCGTCGCGGAGTTTGAGCAGCAGGTGGGAAATTATGAGGTGGTTCTTCTTGGGCCGCAGGTGAAGTACATGCAGAAGGATCTGCAAAGCAAGGCGAATACTTACGGCATCCGCGTTGAGCCCATCAACATGATGGATTACGGCATGCAAAAGGGTGCGGCAGTTTTAGATTTTGCCATTTCTCTGATCGACAATAAAAAATAAGGGACACGCCATGAGTTCTCTGTACTCGAAATTAATCGCTGTGATTGAGCAAAAAATCACACCGCTGGCCGGCGCTGTCGGCCAGCAAAAATATGTAACCTCCATTCGCGACGGCTTTATCCTTGCGCTGCCGTTTATGATTGTCGGCTCTTTTATGCTGGTGTTTATTTTCCCGCCTTTCTCACCGGATACCAGCTGGGGATTTGCACGCGCCTGGCTGCAATTCTCGCTCGATCACCGCGCCAATCTGATGCTGCCGTACTATTTCAGCATGGGTATCATGACGATATTTATCTCCGTTGGTGTCGCCGCGAGCCTCGCGCGGCACCACGCGCTGGATCCGCTGACCTCCGGCATGTTATCGCTGATGGGGTTTTTACTGATCGCCGCGCCGCTGAAAGAGGGGCAAATCTCCACGGCGTACTTTTCCGGTCAGGGGATTTTTACCGCGCTGCTGGTCGCTATTTACACCACCGAGCTGTACGCCTTGCTGCGCCGCAACAACATTACTATCCGCTTGCCACCGGAAGTGCCGACCGGGGTGGCCCGTTCATTCGAAATCCTGATTCCGGTACTGGCCGTGGTTCTGACGCTGCACCCGCTGAACCTGATTATTGAAGCGCAGTTCGGCATGATCATCCCGGAAGCAATCATGTCGCTGGTGAAACCGCTGGTCGCCGCGTCGGATACATTACCGGCGATTCTGCTGTCCGTGCTGGTGTGCCAGATCCTCTGGTTTGCCGGTATTCATGGCGCACTGATCGTCACTGGTATTATGAATCCCTTCTGGATGGCAAACCTCTCCGTCAACCAGGCTGCCATTGCCGCCGGCACCGCCATTCCACATATCTATGTTCAGGGCTTCTGGGATCACTATCTGCTGATTGGCGGCGTGGGCTCAACGTTGCCCCTTGCGCTGCTGTTGATTCGCAGTAAAGCCGTGCACCTGCGCACCATCGGTCGGATGGGCATTGTACCGGGCATGTTCAACATCAATGAACCGATCCTGTTTGGTGCTCCGATCATTATGAACCCGCTGTTCTTTATTCCGTTTGTACTGGTGCCAATGGTCAACGCCACGCTGGCGTACTTCGCGCTCGACTTTGGACTGGTCGCCAGGGTGGTCTCGATGACGCCATGGACAACTCCGGCACCCATCGGTGCCTCCTGGGCGGCAAACTGGGCTTTCAGTCCGGTGATTATGTGCCTGATTTGTATGGTCACTGCCACCCTGATGTATTACCCGTTCTTTAAAGCCTACGAAAAGCAGCTGCTTGAGCAAGACACGGCTGAAAACCAACCGGCCAGCCGCGTAGGCCAGTCTGAAACTGCATAAATGTAATCACCGAGTCAGAGGATGTTATGGAATTAGAAGAGCAAGTGATGGGCATTATCATCAATGCCGGACAGTCGCGAAGCCTGTGTTACGAAGCGCTTCAGTGCGCTAAAGAAGGCGATTTTGCCAGGGCGGATGAAATGATGCAGCAGGCGCAGCACTTTGCCCGCGAAGCCCATCTGGTACAGACCCAGCTTATTGAAGCTGATGAAGGTGAAGGTAAAACCAAAATGACGCTGGTAATGGTACATGCACAGGATCACCTGATGACCTCTATCCTTGCGAAAGAACTGGTTACTGAGCTTATCGACATTTACCGTACCCGCCACTGAGCAATGTGGCATTGAAGAGAGGCACTGCCTCTCTTCTTTTTGAATGGAGAATAACCATGCTGCACCTTGGCCTCGATATTGGCGGCACGAAAATGGAGGCGGTATTGCTGGATAAAGAGGGCAATATTCATTTTCGTGAACGCCGACCAACCTGGAAAGCAGATTACCCGGGCTTTCTGGATCATCTTATCGACATGATTGAGCACGTCAGAAGCACTCAGCAGTGTGAATTTACCCTTGGTATTGGGCTGCCTGGCGCAATAGATCCCGGTACCGGACTTATTAAAAATTGTAATTGCCTGGTACTGAATGGCGAAAATTTAGCGCAGAATTTGACGCTTCGCCTTGGTCAGCAGGTGTTTCTGGCGAATGACGCCGACTGCTTTACCCTCTCAGAAGCCATTGACGGCGCGGGTCAGGGATATGGTACCGTCTTTGGCGTCATTGTCGGTACCGGGTGCGGCGGTGGCGTGGTGGTAAACGGCCAATTACTTAGCGGCCCCAATGCCATTGCCGGTGAATGGGGTCATAATCCGCTGCCTGGCTGGACGGCGGAAAAAGATGGTCCGGTTCAACACTGCTACTGTCTGCATGAAAACTGCATTGAAAGTTTTATATCAGGAACGGGTTTTAGCCGCCGTTTCAATATGAAACATGGAACACAATTAAGTACTGAATCAATTATTGCCGCCGCAGAAACGGGCGATACGCTGGCACTTGCTCACTATCAGCATTTTATCGATGCTTTTGCGCGCAGCATTGCCGGCGTCATTAACACCCTTGATCCCCACGCGATTGTAATTGGCGGCGGGCTTTCAAATGTTGAATCGCTGTACCGCGATCTGCCTGTTGCTGTCGGGAAGTACATTTTCTCTCCAACCTGCCGCACCGCCATGATGAAAGCAAAATTTGGTGATGCGAGCGGTGTGCGCGGGGCAGCCTGGCTGCCGGTGATGCGCTCTGCACGTGCAGGGAAGGCGACAGAGACGGCGTAAGTGACTAATACCTGTCTGCATTTATGGTATTATTGGGAGAAAATCGCTATTCAGAAAACACCATGCCTACGATTGATGATGTTGCCAAGCTAGCCAATGTTTCCCGTGCCACGGTTTCGCGCGTACTGACCGGCACACGCGGTGTGCGCGACGATAGCCGTGAAGCCGTGTTAAAAGCCGTCGAAGTGCTCGATTACCGCCCCAGCTTTGCGGCGCAAACACTCGCCAGCAACACATCAAGCTATATCGGTATGGTGTTGCCTGCTCATGAAGCCAGTTTCAGCGCAACGCTGCTGCCTCGGCTGTCGCTGGCCGTGAAGTCACTCAATAAATCACTGCTTATTCAGTATGTTAATGACGCTGTTGAGCAAAAAACGGCGATCCAGAATCTGCAGCACCAGTGTGCTGCGGTCGTCACTTTAGGTAACATCAGCAGCGAGATGTCCAGCAACGTCATCGCGTTTGATGAGTTCTCAACCAAAGGGAACCTGGGGCTGGGTTATAACTATGCTTTTGCCACCGAAAGCGCTTGCCGTTACGTACTGGGCAAAGGTCACCGCAATATTGCGTTACTGGTGGATAATGAAGATGACACCGCCAGTAAGCAAATGCTGGAAGGATACCGCAGCGTATTGCAAAATTACTCTCTGCCCTTTAATCGCCAGTTACTGGTCATGGCGAACAGCGATATTGAGCAAGCGTTGTTGAAACTTATCAATAGCTTTACTAATTACACCGCCATCATCGCCAAGCGAGACAGTTACGCGGCAGAGGCCATGCGCTTATTGCGTGAATTTAATATTGCCGTACCTCAGGAAGTATCTATCATCAGCCTGGAAGACTCACCTCTTGCCTCGTTGCTTTATCCACCGTTAACCTGTATCGCCTACCCTGTCGACGAATTGCTGGAACGCTGCATACAACGCATCCGCGCGCTGATCGATGGGCATGCGCAGTTTATCAACGAAAATAAATCCGTGACCGGCCGACTGGTTGCCAGAGCTTCAGTGGCCAATATTAATAATTCTTAGTAATGATGTAAGCACACCCGTGTCAGTTCCACGCGTTTTTTGCGATTTCCGGCGTTTCCGTCATCAGCCGGTACTCTACCGGCGTCAGGGTTAGCGCGATAAACAGCTGCTTCAGGGTAAAAACAATCAACGCTTCGATGAAGGGTGATTTTTTCACCGCCTCCCCCTCCGTTCAGGGGAATAAGTATCATGCCGAAACTATGTTGCTGAGTGACGCAGGGTTTCGGATCAGGATCATGAGATACTAAGTTCATGTAACACGGGAAAAAACCATTCCCACAACATTACAAGTCCTCATTCCACTTTTCGAAATAGAGCTTTAATTTTTCCACGGTATGACGCCATTTCGGCGTTGTAGGTTTGCAGACCGTATTTTGATTACCAAAGAATCCGACCTCGTTCACCGCTTCTTGCTCACTACGGGTTTCCAGCCACTTCACAGGGACAAAATACTCGGACTTATCGGGGTCATCCGCGTTCCGGTGATAGAGCTCGCTGTACTTGAGCAAATCCATCGCCCGCTTTTCGCCGTCGTCAGTGTTGATGGTGAAGCTACTGGCAGGCTCAACGGCGCTCTGTACAATACCGACGCCGACGTAACCCGTTGCCGGAATTTTCACCCAGACGCGGTTGCCAGGCTGAAGCTGTTTTAAGGTCTGGCTGTACCAGCTCCCGCCACCCGCGCTGATAAACCCGTAGCGGCGCGCCTCTTCCCAGACGCGACTGTTTGAATCGCCAAACGAGACATAAAACTCACCGTTCCAGGGTTCCTTCGCATTGGCACTTGTGGCGGTGGCCTGTGCGGCATTGGTTTGCGTTTCGCTCGGGTCGATAAGCCAGGCGCGGCTTAAGAACTGTTCATCACCGTGCTGGAACACTTTAAAGAACAGCACGTTAATCGAGATGCCGTTCTTGCTCAGGTAGTCGACGATGCGCTCGGTGGAGGGATCCAGCTCAGCTGCAACAATAATGATTTGATGTGACTGGTTGAGCGACTCTTCTTCCAGCTCGGCATTAAAGCGTTGCTTAAATGCCTCCCCTAGGTTTCCGTCACCAGAGAATTTTTCATAAATCTGCGACAGACGATCGGCGGTCAAGTCATCTACCCATGAGGCGTAATCCAGTGCTTGTGCAACTACTTCACGCGGCGTGCGGTCGCGTTTTAGCTCAATCAGGATCAGCGAGGCATCCGGCGCTATAGCCAGCAGATCGATACGCCCTTTATCGAGCGTATTTTCCTGATGCCCGATGATCATCCACTGATCGGAGAGAATAGTGGGGTCATTTAAAATCATCTTCTCCAGCAGTTGCTCGCTGGCGAGTTTACTGATAGTTAGCGGCTGGGGTTTCTCCCCTATCCGCCAGATAGCATGATGAACCGGCATAGTCTGTTCCTTAGTTTAATGCAGCATCGGTGAGCGCATCCGCCAAGTTGAGCTGGGTTTGCTGGGCGGATTGGAGGCGAGATTTGAGATGATCACAGAAGGTGAATAACTCTTTGACAGTTTTAACGATTAAATATTGCTCGTCTAAAGGAGGAACAACGACTGGGATTTCTTTCAGCTTTGAGGCTTTAATACCCAGAGCAGTCATACCTGTTGCATTAGCAACAAGCTGATTTTGGAAAGGACTGGACATAAATTGCAAAAGCATAAAGGGAGAGATTTGTTCTATATGCCACTGCAAACAAATAGCTCTCTGTGCTAATGCAAATTTATCTTCTATATCTATGATTGCTGCATTTCCTAAAGGTGCTTCTGTTGTGAAAAGCAAATCACCCTTCTTAGGGAAACCTCGAGTCATCCACTCTACATAGTCATTTTCAGATATAAATTCTTCTGGTTGCAAATCAATATATCCATTCCTGATGTTTTTAGCTGTAATGAGACGGACGCCAGTATTTATTTTATTTGGTGTTTTCCCTCGATAGTCAATGAACTTAGCAATATTTCCGAGCCTTATCCACCCCCAACTTTCAGGTATGTTCAGATAAGCATCATTAGAATTAATAACATAGCTCGCAGAGGTTTTTAAGTTTGAGCTAGCAACTAATCGACTTTTTTCCTGCTCAATACGTTTTAGCAGCTCAGATGCCGGTTCATCGTTAGGATCTTGCGGCACCAGTTTACCCATGACCGCCAGTTGCAAAATAGTTTGTTTAAGCGCATCGATACTCGCTTCGGTGGTAAACAATGTGTCGAAATGCTGGTTAATTCGCGCCCAGTTTTCGGCGAGTTCTTCGGCATTTTGGCTATCGGTCAGCGTTGACAGCAGGGTTTCTACCAGCTGCTGGTGCGCGTCCAGACTGGTCAGAGATTGCTGTTCCAGTTGGTCGCAGAGGGACATAAGTTCATCAACTTTGGAGATCACTTTATGCTGTTCATTAATAGGTGCTATTGGTAATATTATTGCCTTCAAAGTATTACCATTTACATTTGGCTGCCCCGTACCGGACGTTCCATCGTAAAGTTGCTTCCAATATAGCTGACTGCCTAAAAATACTTTTGTAAACCCAGCCTTCATAGGACTTAGATATTTCAATCTTATTAAATAGGATGCAAATACTGAAGAAACATTGATATTCTCAACCAAATATGATTTTCCTACAGTCCCACCTGTACGAGCAATAACAATATCATTGTTATTTAACTTATATTGCTCAACCATTTTTTCACTGATGTCGCAACCGGGAACCGTTCCCCAATTAACTTTATCATCTTGAATGTCTGTTATTCTCAGTAACTTTACTTCTTTAGTTTCATCCGCAGAAGCTGTGTATCCATAATGAATATCAGCCATAATATCGATGAGCCTTACCCACTCCCACCCCGCCGGCAATCCAAACGGCTTCTCATCCTCGCTAATCTCCGGCAGCGGCTTCTGCTTTTTAATTTTACCCTGCTTAACCAGCTCCACTTTCTCTGCGGCAATACGCTTTAACAGTTCAGACGCCGGTTCATCATTCGGGTCCTGTGGCACTAGTTTACCGCGCACCGCCAGCTCCAGAATCAGCTCGCGCAATTTCTTAATGCCATAGAGGTCGATTTTACCGTTACTGCCACGCCCGGCGGTGGAGCGGGTTTGCAGTGAAGAGGACCAGATATCGATATGGTCGGTGATCAGCTTCTCAACGGTCATCAGTTGGCCCCCTTGTTACCTGCCAGAGCTGCGCCAAGAATATCGCGCAACTGGTTACGAAGCTCGCTGATTTCCGCCTGCTGTTTCTGGTACTGCGCCAGCAGTTCATCCGGGTCGTGGCTGATGGTTTCCCCCTGGTAGGGGTTCTTGATATCGAGGTTGAAGTTGCGGGCAATGATGTCGCCGATGCTGACTTTCCACGCCTGGTTGTTCTCTTCGCGGCTGGCAAAACCGTCGGCTTCACTGCCCCACCAGTCGATTTCAGTCTGGAACTCTTCATACTTCATCGGTTTGGTTTTACTGTAGTTCTTCACGCCGTCCGGGTACGGATGCTCGTAGAACCACACCTCTTTGGTTGGCTGACCTTTGGTGAAGAACAGAATATTGGTTTTGATGCCGGTGTACGGGTTAAACACACCGTTCGGTAACCGCACGATAGTGTGCAGATTGCACTCTTCGGTGAGCAGCTTTTTAATTTTGGTTTTGACACCTTCACCAAACAGCGTGCCGTCCGGCAACACTACTGCCGCACGCCCCTTATCTGCCAGCACTTCGATAATCAGTTGCAGGAACAAGTCAGCGGTTTCACGGGTCTGCATTTCTGCCGGGAAGTTCTTCTCAATCCCGTCTTCTTCAGTGCCGCCAAAAGGTGGGTTGGTAACAATCACATCGACCTGCTGATCCCAGGAAGAGAGCGGTTTATTCAGCGTGTTGTCATGGCGGATTTGCACCGGCACTTCAATACCGTGCAGCAGCATGTTGGTGGTACACAACAGATGCGGAAGTTGCTTCTTCTCTACGCCGTAGATCTGCTGTTGCAGGGTTTTATGGTCTTCAGTGGTTTTGACGTAATGCTCTTTCACATGGTCGAACGCGCAGGCGAGGAAGCCGCCGGTACCACACGCCGGGTCCATAATCGACTCGCCCAGTTTCGGATCAATACGGTTGACCATAAAGCGCGTCACCGCACGCGGGGTATAGAACTCACCCGCATTCCCGGCGCTTTGCAGGTCGCGCAGGATCTGTTCGTAGATATCACCAAACAGATGGCGTTCCTGGCTGCTGCTGAAGTCGATTTCATTGAGCTTGTTGATCACCTGGCGCAGCAACGTACCGTTTTTCATGTAGTTGTAGGCATCACTGAACGCCTGTTTGACCACAAAACCACGCGGGTTTTTATCGATCGGCGCGGTGAGATTTTTCAGGGTCGGGAACAGGTCGTCATTCACAAATTCCAGCAACGCATCACCAGTGATGCCCTCGCTGTTCGCCGCCCAGCTACGCCATAAGTAGCGCTGCGGGATCGGAAACTGGTAGTCATCCTGTTCCAGTTCGAGCTCTTCTTCCTGGGTATCAAAAATCTTCAAAAACAGTAGCCATGAAAGCTGCCCCAGACGCTGGGCATCGCCGTCCACACCGGCGTCTTTACGCATAATGTCCTGAAGGGATTTAATGACTGAGCTAATCGACATGTTTTCTTTCCATACTTAAAAAAGGATGCCACCGGCAGCAAGGCAGCCAGTGGCAATGTATTTATCCGTTATCAGGCTGAGCGCGGCGGTAGCTGGTAGATTTCGTTTTCCAGTTCGTTGACGGCCTGCTCATATGCCTTCTTGTCACCAAAGCGCGTTTTGATGATCTCTATCGGACGGCCGAGCGTATCGAACGGTTTCAGTTTTAGCACCTGCACGTCTTCAATTTCCTGCACGCCTTCATCGGCGTATTTATCCAGCAGGGTATTGAGCACCTGCTGCGCCGGTTCGGCGTATTTCGTAAAATAGTTACGCTTACGCACATTCGCCGCGCGCTCCTGACGCGTCAACGGCGGCTGACCGTACACCACATGACAGAGCAAATCAAACGGGTCGAGATCTTTGCCGACCTCTTCGGCCAGCACGTCCCAAAGAATCCCAAGTTGCTCCAGTTCTTCGATGATGACCTGTTTGCGTGGCGCACTCTGCCATTTGCGCACGAAGCTATCTAGCGAGGCGTAATCACTGTCTTTGAGCATCGTTTTGCGGGTGTAATCCTGGAAAGATTCGGTCACCAGTTTGCCGTCAGAATCGTAATACTGAACGCGCCTGGCCAGCACTTTTACGTCCACACCATTCACATAGAATTTGCGGACTTTGTTTTCATCATCGTCATGGAATTCACCGCTGCCGGAATGCTTGTCACGATTGACCTGGTAATCAGCGGCATCTTCCCGCGCTTCACGAACATCACTATCGCCGTCATCCGCGTTATTTTCCGCATCCAGCTGTTCATTGAAGTCTGAATCTTTGTCAGAAATATCATTGGGTTTAACCACCAGCACTTTTTCCGGCAAACCGTCAAAGCGTGGGTCGGCAAACAACTCAGTCGCTTTTTTGAAGTCGAGAATGGTGAACCACAGCTTGCCGTGCTTTTCGTTGATACGCGTGCCGCGCCCGATGATCTGTTTAAATTTGGTCATCGACTGGATGTTTTGATCCAGTACCACCAGTTTGCAGGTCTGGGCATCGACGCCGGTGGTCATCAGTTCTGACGTTGTCGCGATAACAGGGTAAGCTTTTTTAGGGTTAATAAAGTTATCCAGTTGCGCCTTGCCGATATCATCGTCGCCGGTGATTTTCATCACGTATTTTTCGTTCTTCAACACCTGTTCAGGGTTAAGTACTACCAGCGCATGACGCATTCGGTCGGCGTGATCGATGTCGTTACAGAAAACGATGGTTTTATCCATCGGATTGGTGCGTTTCAGGTAATCGGTGATGGTCTGCGCCACCAGCATGGTGCGCTCATCAATCACCAGCGTGCGATCAAAATCTTTCAGGTTGTAGATACGGTCTTCAATTTCTTCACCGTATTTATCGAGCTGGCCTTTAATGGGGCGCCAGCCCTGCACGTCAACGTCGATATCAACGCGTACGACTTTGTAAGGCGCGAGGAAACCGTCTTCAATGCCCTCTTTCAGCGAATAGGTGTAAACCGGCTCACCGAAGTAGTCGATATTAGATACGTCTTCCGTTTCTTTTGGCGTGGCCGTCAGGCCGATCTGAGTGGCGCTACCAAAGTATTCCAGAATCTCTCGCCAGGCTGAATCTTCGGAGGCGCTGCCACGGTGGCATTCATCAATCACAATCAGGTCAAAGAAATCCGGGGCAACCTGTTTATAGGCTTTTTGATGCTCCTCCGGCCCGGTAATGGCCTGGTACAGCGCCAGATGCACCTCATAAGCCGGATCGATAGTGCGTCCGGTGACTTTGCTCATTGCCGCGCCAAAAGGCTGGAAATCATTGTTTTTAGTTTGATCAACAAGAATATTGCGGTCCGCGAGGAAGAGGATGCGTTTTTTGTTTTTAGCTTTCCACAGCCGCCAGATTATCTGAAAAGCGGTATAGGTTTTTCCTGTGCCGGTGGCCATAACCAGCAGAATGCGATTCTTTCCAGCCGATACGGCATCTACCGTTCGGTTGATCGCCTGCATCTGATAGTAACGGGGAGATTTCCCGCTGCCGTCGTCGAAATAGTCCTGGCTGATAACCGGCAACTGCGCCTGAGTGAATCCTTTCCAGACACAGTATTTTTGCCAGAGCTGTTCAGGTGTCGGGAAGTCGCTGAGGGCAATTTCGGATTCGAGCTGCTGCGGATTGGTTTTATCATGGAAGACGAACCCATCGCCGTTGGAGGCAAACACAAAGGGAACATCGAGCAGGCTAGCGTAGTCCAGTCCCTGCTGCATCCCTTTGCTGATGGCGTGCTTGTTAGCCTTGGCTTCGATAACTGCCAATGGCAAGTTAGGCTTGTGATACAGAACGATATCGGCAGACTTTACTTTGATACGTGAGGCCAGTTTTCCACGGACAACAATTTTGCCATCACGCAGTTTCACTTCCTGACGAATCTGAGCCAAATCATCCCAGCCAGCCTCCTTAACCGCAGGAAGGATAAATTTACTGATAATATCCGTTTCAGTCAGGTGCGTTTTGTTCACGCCAGCCATAGCAGAGCACTCCATGATATTGGGTTAGCTCTGATTTTACACAGATTAGTGTGTCAGGTAATGACCTGAAACGATGTTTATGGTAGCCAGTGACAAGATCCTTGTAACCGCACTATTTCTTCGGGGACTTTTAGCTGTAGGGTTTCTTTTTCTGCGAGAGCATAGTAGGAGGCTCCGCCAGGTCCCCACGGTTTTTCCCGTTATTCTCGGGTCGGTGGTTGCTGAGTGCGTCAAAAGTACCCACCAGCGAGCGACGCCGTTCTGGCGCATCAGTTATCTGCTCTTTTTTCTTTCTGTTTATCATTTGCGGGCGCAATGCCGGTGCGTCCGGGACTGAATTTAGCTGGTTACTTCCGCAGCACAAACAATTCGCCAATACCGGGTCCTTCCTGAAACAAACGGTTATGAACTTCTGTTAGCAGGCCATAGGTTTCATCAAATGAGCGACGTGCTTCAGCTACGCGTTCGCCGCTCGTTGCCAACGTTTGCTTAGCTTTTTGCAGACTGGCCTCGTGATCACGTGTTTTAAAGGCTCCATATAGTTTTTGAGCCTTTTTATATTGTTCATGAAGTGGAAAGTCCTCCCTGAGGCGTTTTTCCAGACGTTTCGCTGCAGCAAGTAGCTCACGAAATTTTTGCTCCAGACCGGACAGTTCTGCCTGGTATTTCTCTGAACCTTTGAGCCCGTAAGTAGCAAGCCTCCCCTGCTGAAGTCTGATGCTGTCAGGTATCTTGTCCAGGTTACTCAAAATGGTATCAAGACGAGTAAACTCTGCCTGAGGATTTCCACGTGCCTGTCGACCCTGATGTAGTTCGTTGCTGAAATGATCAATACGACAGAGACAATCGTGCAGACTCTCCCACTTATCGAGGGGCAGCAAAATCTCATTCACCAATGTGATTGCTTCCTTGTACCCCTCCTGAGTGGTAAGTTGAGGTAGCCATTTGCGCGCTGTAAGAAACGCCCCGACAGCTGCAGCGGCCATAACAGCATTGAACAGCATCGACAGCCATGCAGCGACATCGCTGTTCTTTACCGCCTGTCCGGATACGGTTGCCAGCATTATTCCCATAAAACCTACCACAGCCACTACATGCAGGCAGCGCTCCCATTTACTCAGTTTCATTGAATTCCTTTCCCGCTTCATTTCCGAGCCCCGGTAAAATTGATTTTATTATTCCTGCCGTCTTCACGCCCGCTTGTTTGAAGTTCCCACAAGGAAACAAAGGCTTTACAGGAAAACTCCTGCGAGGTTCTACCGGGATCGACACATATTCATGTAAGATAGAACGCACCATACAGAGATCCCCGAACAGACATCGCAAGCCGGTCAATTTCATGACTATGCTGTGGTACAAAATTGTTGTACGGGGCGTTGCTTCCACCCTTGTTACATCGCGTGTCTCTTCTCACCGCCCGCAGTACACCGCTTTACGGCTAAATCCTGAGCAAAAAAGTTGCAAAATAGTGTACTATTATTATCATGCTAATACCGACAACCGCTTGCAGCGCAAGAAATTTCGGTATCACAATGAATATTAAAGATTACGTTGAACACTGGAGGTGAATATGATTACACATACTCGATTCACTATCGCTGATAGCTATGCTCTTCTGGGCAGCTTGTGCGTACCCGGCGTTCAGGGTAAATTTGAAGTTCGCTCTTTCACGGATCGTGTAAAGCGCCCTCGTCTTATTGTCGTGCATGAGAACTGGCATAAGGCTGCTCGCCGCGAGCGCATTGCACCATTAGTTGTGGTGCAATTTGAAGCTGATGGCCGTAAAAATTGTATTGAGCAGACAGACAAAACCCCATTTAAAGATGTTGATTTGGCTGACCTTAGCCGCCGTGCAGTAGAATTTTTTCATAGGAATGAGCACGGCACACTGGCATGTCACCACTAGTTATTGACGCGCACGACAAGAATCTTATCTGGCCTGATGATCTCGATGAATTTAGCCAGCACTATCATAAGTTAGCTAATATCATAGATGATGATTATTCTGAACACGAAGTTATCTTAGAGGATGACAGCAGTGATCAGGCTCGCCTTTATCTGCGCCATGTAGAAAGCAATGTAGTATCCGCCAATTTCTTGCTTGAATTTAGTCTGACAGCTCCAGACGGTTTCCCTGGACGTATTCCACAGGTTACCAGCGCATTTGTTAACGTAGACTACCGCGCAGCAAAACTCTCCCAACATGTCTATCGTATGGTCATGAAGCATTATGGTGCTGTGATTAGCGATACGCATCAGACCCCAGGCGGAATGTTTATTTGGTTGCTTATGGCGGAAGATGATTCCGTGCAGCTCAACATCATGCAGGTTCATGGTGATTGTCTTGAATGCCGGTTGGTTGATGGTGAACCAGAAGCATATACTGGCGAGATTGATGCACTGGAACAAGCTGGCGACACTATTTGGGGCGATCCAAATGAAGTTGTATCTTCCGCCACACTGGAGCGCCTTGGCTTCAGGCCTGCGCATCAAAATATGCAGCACATCGTTCTGGCTGCACGTCCCCTGCAACAACCCTAACTGTCCAGCACATACATCTTCTGCACTGGTCAAATCTTCCTTAATAGATTTCGCCATCGATAATGACAATCCTGTAAAAGCTAACCGGACCGTGTGTCAGCTCTCCACTATCAGGAGCGTTGTTGAAATAGCCTCCATCTATTCGCTTTCGAATTCATCGTCTTTCATGATCATGACCATCCCCTGTGTAGTCCAGATATATACATAGCAATAAACCAGCGGTTACACGCCTGAGTTTAAGTTATTATTTTCAATTTCCCTTATTGCAACAGTAACACCACGCGATCAGGCCAGTTTCAGAAAAACGAGGGGAGGAAATTCTCTGTAACTACTTCATTTCTTTCGCGCAAAACACCGCGCTCACATTGCAACTGACATGGCCCAGTTGATCGGCGACACCACTCCCGGTGTGGCAATACAGAGGGATCGTGTAGCCTCGTTGCGTTATTTTTCCGTCATCATCTTCATCAATGACCTTCATAACCGGAGCGCCGATTGACCAGCCCTTTGCTCCGCCTTCGGTACCAGAGCCCATAACGTATAACCCATTGGGTACATCCCCGTCGTTCGCAACAGCTCCTGCACTTCCCCCGGCCCATCTCCCACCACGCATTCTGTAGCTTTTATCCAATCTGAAATTACGGGGAAACATAATCAGAAAAGGCGGCATCGCAGTTACTTTCGCCTCGTGTCCCGGTTCAGCATTTGCCTCTTTATATGCAGTGCCTATGTAGGTCAAACCTTGAGGGCAAGAAGGAGCCGGAGCCGCAGAGCAGTGTTGCGCAGTGAATATAATACTGGCCGTAATAAGGGAAAATATGGCGGGTTTCATAGACTCTCCGATATGCATATGCCTTGTATTAAAAAGATATGCATGCCGGATAGTGGGTTCATTCATACAGAAGCATGATATTCAGCTGTGTCTGGCGGTTATGAAAATATCCAGTGTTCAAATAGGTTCCAGGAAGAACTGAAGTACGCCATCATAATGAAATGAGTTCTGCAACACTGGCCGTAAAAGCGGGAAAACCAGGCAACGCCGGTAATACCTCTGCACCATAATCAACTTACAAACCGCCACCTAATCCTGAAAAGCAGTGCTGCTCCGGGTTAGAGGCCTGGTACCGCGTTTATATCTTAAAGTATGTTGTAACTAAAATGATGTTGCAGTAAATTCATTGCGGGAAGCACAGCATCAAAATGCCCTGACAACCGCTCATTGAATCGCCACGGGTTAAACAGGCACCCCATCCCCGCCAACCCGACGTTTTGTCTGCGATTCAGTGATGTTTAACTTTCTACTAAAAGAGGGGGTTGTGAGCTGAAAGGCAGCGACAGGTGAAAAGCAGGCGGGATCACAAGTCGTGAGCCGCGTAGCAAACAGGCTGTCCATTATCGTTTGAACTATATTGTTCTAATGACGTGGAAGGCTCAGCCAGTCTGGATGCAGTCAACGTAGCTGACATAAAGCAAGTATATCTCTGCGAGGCCGTATGAAATTTCCAGGAATCCCCGAAAATGAAGAAGAACGATTAAAGTCTCTCCATCTGGCAGACCTGCTTGATACAGGTGCCGATGAACGTTTTGATCGTTTAACTCGCCTTGCAAAAAAGGTCTTCCAGGTGCCTGTCGTACTAATAAGCCTCCTTGATCGCGAGCGCCAATGGTTGCTTGCATGTGAGGGGCTGGGTATTAAGGAAACGCCCCGTAACATCTCCTTTTGTGGTCATGCCATTTTGCAGGAAGGCCCCTTTATTGTTAACGACGCAGCTAATGATGAACGCTTCCATGATAACCCTCTGGTGACGGGTGAGCCTTACATCAGATTCTATGCAGGCTACCCGGTACATCTGCCTGATGGACAGGTAGCAGGTACGCTTTGTCTGATCAATACCACCCCCCGTGGCTTTAACGACGATGATATTGCTTCACTCAAGGATTTAGCCTTTATTCTGGAAGATGAATTCAGGGTGATTGGAATGGCCATGACAGATAGCCTGACAGGTATCTCTAATCGTCGTGGCTTTTACAGGACGGGGGAAAAACGATTCCGCAGCCTTACTAAAGATAATGCGGCATTTAGCCTTATCTTTATTGATCTGGATAGATTCAAACCTATCAACGATCTCTGGGGGCACGCTGAAGGTGATGAAGTGTTAAAAGTATTCTCAGCGCTGTTGCACCAACATCTTGGTGCCGGAGATATCGTAGGACGTCTTGGTGGGGATGAATTTGCCGTTCTCGCTACGCAGCAGGCTCATGCTGATGCTTTCCTGAACAATCTTCGAAAGAGTGTGGATGAGTACAACAAAAAATCGGGTAAGCCGTACAACATTAATTATTCCTTTGGAATGTTGCATAGTGACGCGCGTCGTTACCAGTCGCTGGGGGAGATGCTTAAAGAGAGCGACGAGGTGATGTACTCCGCAAAGCGTCGTAAGAGGATATAAGCGCACATCTTTCACAACTTGTCCTCATGCGTTCAGTAACAGGTGAGCGGACAGATATACCGCTCGTTCCTTCATCGCTCCCCCCTTCTCTCTGCATGTTTGTTCCTATACGAAGCCCACATCACCATCATCTGGACAGCGGATAATTCGGGGGTAAATACGCCGCCGAACATTTTGCTTATCTCCGTCGCGTGCCTGGGGCTCAACTGAGCTAACAACCGGTAACAACGCTGTCACCGTCCGGGTCTTCGGGCATGATTTACTGGCTGCGCACTGCTCGCCCAGTCAAAAATTAATCAACTCAATATGGTCCGCTATGAGCGAGAAGCGGATGTATTACTCCAACTTGTTGTTCGTTACGCTTTTTTCATCAACTTTTATTAGCTATCTTAATGATACTTTTCTGATTCTGATGAAGTGAGATTTCGACCGTGCCTTATAAACTAAACAAACTACTTAGCAGAATATTCTTTAAATTGATTTTGCTTTGTTTGGCCCTAGCATTCATTAACATGATTTCATTTAAAAGCATGAAATTTATGACCATAATACAACCAGTATTCATAACTTTAGCTGTTATCTGGATGTCAGTTCCGTTAGCAATATCTGCTGCAATTTTATATCCAAGAGCTTGCAAACATTTCAAGATGAAAAGTTGGCGTTTGGTAGTGGAAATAAGGAGGTACTATAACCTCACACCAATTAATAGATTTGTTTTATATGTTGGCTCTTTAGCATTTATGGTTTCTTTCCTCAGCCAGTTTTTATTCGGTGGCGATTCTTTCTTCCTAACCGGATTTGCTTTTGTGGTAATGAGTGTTTCCTTTGCAATTGACATCTATAATCGCTGCATCTACATCTTTAAAAAAATATGGTCAGGATTATTAGGGAAGACCATAATCGCGTTGTTAGCAGCACTGTCATTTGTCATTACTAATTATTTATCTCGACGCTGGATTTATATCACTACAGATCTCGACCCTAAATTCTTCAGTGATTTTACTAATATAGTTAGCATTTTCTTCACGCCGCTTGCTTATCTAATCCTTGTAGGGATTTTTTCACTGGTAATTGTCATTCCCGAACTTATTGGAATAGCTTTAATGTCTTTGCTCACTCCCATTAAGGAAAATTTACTAAGAAATAAATTCAAAAATCTGGCGAGCTTATCAGTAAGAATGAGGACAGGAAAGCGAATTGAAAGGCTCACTTCATCCGAACTGGTCTTATTAAACTCTAGGGTTCTATTTTTTAGAGTTTTTTCATCACCTATTTTCGTATGTCTCATTTTTTATACGTTCTCATGGACAAGCAGCATCACGGGATCCTTTTGGGATACAACCGCAAGGTTAGGTTTAGTTAATTATTATTATCATGCCGAAGGAAAAAGTCCAATATCTAATATGAAGTATTATAACTATGATGGGGAAAAGTTTTCCACAGCCATATTTAATGGAACTCGATGGGAGTTTTTCACTTTCAATAAGAAAAAATAACGCATCAATCGCAATTACTGTTAAAATAAAATCTTATTGGATTGAGCGAGCATATTCTATGAAACCAACCATTCATGGAGTTCCAACATGCCTAAGGATAAGATCTTCCAAGTATTATTACTCGCTCCCTATGCTCCCCGTTGATGACCACTCATAGTGTTTGTAATGTCCGTTTCTGGCACAGGGCTGCCGTTGCAGCCCTGACAACCCTAGACTTCAATCGATTCAGAGATCTCTAACGCATCATCTACTTCAATACCCAGATAACGGACTGTGCTTTCCAGTTTCTTATGGCCCAACAGAAGTTGGATCACCCGAAGATTTTTGGTTTTCTTGTAGATCAGGTAAGGTTTTGTTCTTCTCATGGAATGTGTGCTGTAAAGTGAATCTTCGAGACCAAGCTTTTCTACCCACCCATGAAAGATTCGGTTGTATTGTCGGGTTGATATGTGCTGGTTAGTTCCGACCCGAGACCGGAACAAGAAGTCTTTACTGTGCAAATTGCCAAGCTTTATCAATGCAGCAACAGCTTCTCTTGTCCCTTTGGTTATCTCAAACTGTACAGGGCTACCGGTTTTCTGTTGCAACACCGTAGCTCTGCTTGAAACCGAGCTACCATATACAACATCAGATACTTTGAGGCTCACCAGATCGCAGCCTCGTAGCTTACTGTCTAAGGCCATATTGAACAGAGCTAAATCACGCGTTTTACCTTCCAGTTCAAGCCGGATTCGAATCCCCCAGATATGAGATATCTGAAGTGGTCTTTTTTGGCCTATGATACGGTCTTTATTCCACGGTGACGTGTTCATACTCAAATCTCCTGCAATGTGGGAGATTTGAGTATGGTTGTCCCTTATGAGCGAAGAACGGACATTAATGAGATCATGGAACCAGTGAGCATCGACAAATATGCCCAAAATCATGCTCGTTGATTTTGGGCTTTAGATATTTTTCACATCAACATAACCCGCTTCCAGGCCGTAGGTAAAATAGCGTCAGAAGCTCAATTTATCCTGCTTCTTTGCCTGCAACTCCTTAACAATACCTAAAAAGGCAAGACCGACGGGAACAAGAGACCCCCACAGGACGGTGTTCCAGCCGTAGAGATTGAGCAGGGCTCCTGAAGAAAAAGACCCTACAATCATCACCCCAAACACGACAAAATCGTTCAGGGACTGGACCTGGGTTTTCTCTTCGGGGCGGTGATATTCAATGATCTTCGCCGATGCGCCTGTGAAGCCAAAATTCCAGCCAACACCCAGTAAAATCAGCGACAACCAGTAGTGAAAAATATCAGTTCCACCGAGTCCGGCCAGCACTGAGCATGCAGTGATAAGCAGACCCGCAGCGGCGATACGCATGGCCCCAAAGCGGTTAATTAATTTACCGGTGAAAAAACCGGGACCGTACATGGCAATAACATGCCACTGGATACCGAGATTGGACGCCTGCTGAGAAATGCCGTGCATGTGCATCGAGAGTGGTGCTGCCGTCATCAGGAAATTCATCACCATATAGGTTACCGCACCGCTGAATACGGTTCTGGAAAATCCAGGCTGTCGAACAATTTCGCGCAAAGGTCGTCCACCCGTTTTTACCGCGCTGTCAGGTTCTGTGGTTTTCACGCCTTTGAGTATGAATGCCGAAATAACGGCCACGAGCGCCTGGGCGATGAAGGTGACGGCGAAGGTATGAGGAGGCCAAAGGTGCATCGTTCCGGAAACCAGCATAGGACCAACAACGCCAGCTATCACTCCGCCTCCCATTACCAGCGACAGGGCCCGGGCCCGGCGTTCGGGCGTAACGCCGTCCGTTGCGGCAAAACGAAAGCTGAGCGCGACCGCCGCATAGGCACCGCCCAGAAAAGCAGCAATGCAGAATAACAGGAATGAGCCTACGACGACGGCCAGGGCAGCAGTCAGGCCGGTAATAACCCCTGCGCCGGTGCCGACCATAAAGGCGGCTTTCCGGCCTTCTTTTCGCGCCAGTGAACCTAACGGCAGAATACAGGCTGCCATCCCCAGAACAAACATGGTGATGGGCAGCGTGGCCAGCGAATTGGCTGGCGCAATATCGTTACCGACAATTGCCCCTGTGGCATAAAAAACCACTGAGTTAGCGCCGGCGAGAGCCTGTGCGGCCGACAGGCGGATGATATTGTTTTTCTGGTCTGCAACGGGCAGGAAATGTTCTGCGGACATGTGATTAATTATCCTGATTCATGGTGAGCACTATCCGGTATCGCGCCAGACCATGCTTCAGTCTGCTGAGCGCCTCATTTGCCCTTTCAAATGGCAGTAGCTCTGTAACAGGCAAAGCCTGAAAGAGGTGGCTGAACTGCAGCGCGCGCTCGGTTTGCGTCGGTGTGCTGACGAAAGATCCTGTCAGGGTACGTTCAGCTCCGATCATCATACCGGGCATCACCTGTAGCGGCGTTTGTCCGGTACCCAGCAGGATCGCTTTTCCCCGGGGTGCCAGGGCGGACAGGAGGGCTGAAACCGTTTCTGAAGCCGGTGCTGTTGCCACAATAAAATCCACACCGCCGTCATTTTTCAGACGTTCTGATGCGTTTTCATCAAGCGTATTAATGTAGTGATGCGCACCCAGCTCATAGGCGGCTCGTTCTTTTTCGTTACCCCGCGCAATCACCGTCACCTCAAACCCCATTTTACGGGCGTACTGAACGGCCATGTGGCCAAGGCCACCCACTCCGAGAACCGCCACTCTGTCGCCCGCCCTTGCGCCTGAATTACGCAGCGCGTTGAAGGTTGCGGTACCGGCGCAAAGGATCGGCGCGGCATGTACGGAAGAGAGCGCGGAGGGGATGGCTATCAGCGCGGTGTGCCGCATGACGATGTACTCTGCGTAGCCGCCATCACAGCTGAGTCCAGGCGTAAGCTGGTTTTCACAAAGATGAAAAAGCCCGCTGCGGCAGGGGTTGCAGTGCTGACAGTACCCCCCCAGACGTCCGACGCCTACCCGCTGACCGGTTTGCCAGATATCGGGTACCCTGTTCCCCTTCCGGGCAATAAACCCGACAATTTCATGTCCTGGTATACGACCGGGCTGGCCCGCCTGCGGTGCTTTTTCCGCGTCCCGGAGATCGGCACCGCATACGCCGCATGCTTCAATTTTGATAAGCACCTCATCCGGGCCGGGAGCGGGTACCGGCCGCTCGGTCATTTCCAGCACCCCGGGAGCAACGATCTGCATAGCGCGATATTTTGTATTCATAAATTGCACCGGAAAAATTAGGGGTATCAGATGGCAAGGGCGACGAGAAAACGGGATACCATGTTATAGGCGGCGACAGTGGCAACCTCTTCCACGGTCTCTTTTTCACCTAGCAGGCTTTTCAGCGCCCCGATGACGTTCTCCTCAACCACGACGTTCCGGGTGGACTGGTCCGTAAGATGTATCAGCAACGTTTCGGTGTCATTAAAGGCGAGCGGCGCGGAGGATAACCGCAGGGCTTCTGCTTTTTCAGCCGTTCCGCCTGCATCCAGATAGGCAGGGTAGTGCACGTTCCATTCGAATTCTGCGTTATTCAGCCAGGCAACGCGCAGCATGATCAGTTCCCGGTATTCAAGGCTGAGCGAAAATTCCTGACGTACCCGTACCAGCAGTTCATTCCAGCCCGTGGCCAGGGGGGCACTCTTCAGTAATACCCGGTCAATTCCTATCAGTTTTCCGCCGGGCCGACGGGCCTTTATTGCGTTGAGAAGATCGTCGTCAACGGGCTCTTCATCCTGCCAGGGGGTTACTCTTGGTGTGGTCATATCATTTTTTCCTGTTGAACAGAACAATCCAGCCGCGTCAGCTCAGTATTAAGTCACCTTCGATCAGCATATTCTGGGCCAGTAACCACCGGTTCAGGGAGGAGTCAATCGCCCGCTGATGGATCCCTTCAAACTGATGCACCGTGCCGCCACCGCTGACATGGATGACATACACAAGCCTGCCGGAAGCATCCTCTGCAGGTCTGTCACCGGAGGCCGGTATACCCTTCGGAAGGTGCACGTCGGTGTGTATTTCAAGATGCGTAAGGGCGATACCTTTAACTCTGGCTTCCTGAATAAAGGCGGCCATCATGCAGGCATTAAATGCAGCAAGCATCAGCTCCTGGGGATCAGGAGCCAGCCCTTCGCCACCCAGCAAAACCGGTTCATCGGAATCGATAACATGACTTTGCAGGGCAGGCGGAGCGTTGTCTGCGAAAAAGGACTGGCAGAGCGTCCGGCTGGCCATGCCCCCCTGCCACGAGGTGACAAGGTCATAATGCGCGGTCTGGATTTGCATAATTACTCCAGTGCCGCACGCGGGTAAGCGCGTGCGGCATGGTCATCAGGCGTTACGGCCAGCCATCACGCCACCATCGATATCCCAGATAGCGCCGGTGACCCAGCCAGTCTTGTTAGAAAGCAGGAAAGCAACGGTTTCCGCGATATCGACCGGGGTACCCACGCGACCGATCGGGTGGAAGCTGTCAAAGCCGCTCATCACGTCCTTCACGTTCTCTTTCGGAATGAAGCCTTCGTAAATTGGCGTGTGAACAACGGCCGGAGACACCGCATTCACGCGGATCCCTTTTTCACCCAGCTCAATGGCCAGGTTTTTGGTCAGCGCGTGCAGACCCGCTTTTGCCATGGAGTAAGCTGAAGACGGAGTGGCACCGATGGCCTGCTGTGCCCACATGGAACCGATATTAACGATGGAGCCTTTAATGCCGGCTTCGACCATATTGCGCACCACGTCACGGGTAATAAAGAACGTCGCGCGGTTAATGCTCATGTACATGTCATAGTCTGACGCTTCATGTTCGGTGAACGGTTTCGGGAAAAATACGCCAGCCGCATTGACCAGCAGGCTGATATCTTTGTGTTCGGCATTAATGGTATTCACCACGTGCTGCATACCTTCTTCTTTCATCAGGTCGGCAACGATGATGGAAATCTGACCGTCTGCAGCCAGCGCCTGGCGGGCCTGCTCGGCTTTGTCCTGACGATTGCCAACAAGCACAACACTGCCGCCGTTTTTCAGAACCAGCTTCGCTGTTTCGAAGCCCATACCGCTTGTACCGCCGACCACTAATAGTTTTTTACCGGCAAAAGATGCGTTCATCGCTAACCTCTTTAAATTCATATGGTTGTCATAGATGAAAAGCCGTGCTCCTCATCGTGTGAAATCAGAATGCCACCCGGCCCCCTGATTGACGACTGAGAAGAAATTGCGACCCAGGAAAGAAAATCTTTCTCGCTGGCGTATACTGAGGAAAATAATGAATCAGGATGACCACAATGCGATCGCTAAACCGACTTAAATGGCTGCATGCTTTTGAAGCCACCGCCAGGCATGGCAGCTTTACCGGCGCGGCACAGGAGCTGGGCGTTACGCCCGCTGCTGTCGGCCAGCTGGTACGTTCGCTGGAAGACTGGGTCGGACACCCGCTTCTTCACCGCACCCGCTCAGGAAAAGAGCGGCTGACGCTGGTTGACGAAGCGCAGGAGGCGCTACAGGACATCACGCAGGGGCTCGACAAACTGGAAACCGGATTAAACAAGCTTCGTGGTCGCCGGTCGCGCTCGGTGGTGGTGGTGACGGCATCGCAGGTACTGATGATGAACTGGCTGATGGATCGCCTGAACCGGTTTTCGGAAACGCACGAAAATATCGATCTGCGGCTTAACGTCACGGAAAAGCTGATGGACGTGTCGCATGGCGAGGCGGATATCGGTATTCGCTGCGGACAGGGCGACTGGCCCGGCGTGAATAAAACCTGGATGATGGATGAGGAAGCGGTGCTGGTCTGCAGTCCCCACCTGGTGCCGTCCGGGAAAATGGCCTGCAGTGAATGGCTCGCCACACAAAAACTCATTCACGATGACACGCCCCATCCCGGGGCAAATTTTCCGTCATGGAATGATGTCCTGATGGCGGTCGGTGCACCCGACGCGCTGGAAAACGGGCTGCATATTAATTCCACCTCGGCGGTGATCCTGTCGGCCCTGAGCGGCAGGGGTGTGGCTATTGTCCGCTACGCTCTGGTGAAAAAACTTATCGAAACCGGACAACTGGCCCAGCTGCATCCCGACCACCGTTGGCCGCTCAAGTGGTCCTATTATCTGGTCACCCCGCAGCAAAAAGTCATGCGTGATGAAGTAAAAGTTTTCCATGACTGGCTTCTTCAGGATGTCGTTTCAGACCGCTCATAAACTGCCTCATCAGGCATCACGCTGTCCCGGCAATCAGTCCAGCCGCGTAATGCTTTATTCCCTGCCAAACCACGACATAGAATTTCTTCTCTGCTCCGCAAGATTATCTGATTTGTTGAAGCTGTCTGGCTTTCTGATAATCGCCCTCAACGAAAGGTAATACAGACCGGGTTTGTCACCGGGCGTGTTACCTCAACCCTGAGCGAAGGAGAGAACGATGGCTTATCTGCAAATCACCCTGGATATCAGTAATGAAAACCGTGCGGCAGCCGCGGGGGTATACCAGAAATACAAAAAACCGTTTATGACCACCATCGAGGGTGCCATCTCTAAAGAGCTGCTTGTCCGTGACGAGGACGTTCAGGTGCTGCACGGCTTTAAGACTGTGGCGCAGGCGCAGGCATACCTTAGCAGTGCGTTGTTCACGCAGGATGTCGTTGCAGGATTAAAACCCTATTTAAACAGCGCGCCTGACGTACGTATTTTCGACGTCATGTAATGATTTTTCTGAGACAAAAATAACCGGAGTTTTCAATGTTCTTAAACTGGAATGAATATCGCAGCGGCCTGCTCGCCACCATCGGCAAATTTGCCAAACTGCAGCCAGAGTTTATGAAAGGCTTTCAGCAGATGGATAAAGGGGCGTCAGAAAACAAGCACCTCGATCCCAAAACCCATGAACTGATTGCACTGGCCGTGGCCGTCACCACCCGCTGTGACGGTTGCCTGGCCGTTCATGTGGACGCTGCGGTCAAGCACGGTGCCACGCGCGAAGAGATCGCCGAAGCGCTGGCCGTTGCCATTAACCTGAACACTGGCGCAGCGCTGACGTATACCGCGCGTGCTCTGGATGTTTACGATAATCTGCCGAACAAATAGGCCTGCAGACGGCCCCCTGCGGGGCCGTCTAATCACTCACTATGATGTTACTGAATTCTGATTTTTCGCAGCGTGCGATCGTTACTCCGTACGATTATCAGTGGATACCTTCTCCCCAGCCCGGCGTTGAACGCGTGATGCTTGACCGGATTGGTCGGGAGCAGGCCCGCGCAACCAGCCTTGTCAGGTATGCGCCCGGATCCGAATTTGCCGCGCACAGCCATCCCGGCGGAGAGGAGATTCTGGTGCTCGAGGGGACTTTTACCGAAAACGGGGGCGACTATCCTGCCGGCTGGTATCTGCGCAGCCCGGACGGTTCTTCTCACCAACCCTCAAGTCGCGATGGCACAACCATTTTCGTCAAGCTGCGCCAGATGTCTGCCGATGAACGCCAGCCGGTCAGGATAAATACGCAGGAGGCAGCTAACTGGCACGGTCAGTCGCAAAGACAAGTCTGCCCTTTATTCTCCGGCACCTCAGAAACCGTGCTGCTTCAGAAGCTTGCCCCGGGTGAGCGGATCTTCTGTGCACCGCTTGTTGGCGGAGCAGAGATCCTTCTTCTGCAAGGGGAACTCCATGCGCCGGAAGGTTGCTATGGGCCAGGAAGCTGGCTGCGGTTTCCGCCGGGTGATATGCCTGCTCTTATAGCCACCGCCTCTGGCGCACTTTTTTATCTGAAAACGGGACATCTCAGCCCGACAACCCTGACCGGAGCGACATTATGAAGCAGAGCGCTGTTATCATTGGTGCGGGCATAAGCGGCCTTTATGCCGCCACGCTGCTTGAAAAAGCGGGTGTTGATTATGTGATCCTTGAGGCTCGTGACAGACCGGGCGGGCGCGTACTGTCAGGCCTGGAACTGGCGAGGACCACCGCTGGCATTCATGTAGATATGGGGGCAGCGTGGTTCTGGCCTGATATTCAACCGTACTTCGCACAACTGATCGAGCGACTTAATCTTCCGGTAATCGCGCACGGCCGCCCGGGAGACATGCTCTACGAGCGCCAGCTGGATTCGCCCCCCGAACGCTACCCGTCATGGGATAGCTCCCCGGCGTCTTTCAGGCTGAAGGGAGGAATGCAGACGCTCACGGCGGCACTTAAAAGTCAGATCCCGGCTGAGAAGATTAAAACCGGCCATCAGGTGGTGGCGGTTTCCCGGGCTGGCAAGGAAGTGCAGATCCATACCCGGTCCGAAGGCAGTAAAAAAGCCGTATTTTCCGGTGAGCATGTCTTCCTCGCTTTGCCTCCTGCCCTGGCAGCTAAAATAGATTTCAGACCGGCGATGCCGGAACAGGTGCTTTCAAACTGGCGGAAAATCCCGACATGGATGGCTCCCCATGCAAAATATGTCGCTGTATATAAAACAGACTTATTGCATGAGCGGCAGCTTTCAGGGAATGCAGGAAGCCGCGTGGGGCCAATGGTAGAGATCCACGACGTATCCGAGCCAGATTCGGGCAAAACGGCGATTTTTGGTTTTATTGGCGTACCGGCAAAATCGAGATGGACTGTCAGCGAAGCTGTTCTCAAAAATCTTTGCCGGGAGCAGCTCGTACGCTTATTTGGACAGGATGCGGCAGAACCCGAAGCTGAGTATATAAAAGACTGGGCGGCCGATCCGTTTACTGCAACGGAATTTGATCTCCTGCAGGAGGTCGGGCACGCAATGCCTGAGCAACTTCCCGCCAGGGGAGAGTGGTCTGGCGAGATTACAGGTATCGCCAGTGAATGGTCGCCGCAATTCTCGGGCTATCTGGCAGGCGCAATTGACTCTGCATTAACGGGCGTTCAGCGCTGGTTACAACAGAAATAACCCGCGAAAATGGGGTGCTACCATCGATTCCGAGTTGGTACATTCCAGTATCTCCTTTCACAAAACCATCACGCCGTTCGCCTTGTTCATTCAGAGTCGAGCTCCTGGTAACCGTTCAAGATTGTTGCTGGCGTGAAAGGTGAAGCGAAGGGCCATAAGCTGCTAAGCAAGGTTTTACCTTCGGGAGGGGGACTAGCTCACTTCGCTTCATATGGCAGTAGCTAACCACCATGAACCTATTACATACAAGCTGGCGTGCCCTTCGGTTCATTGATGTGAATAAGGCAGTGGCCCGGGCGCGAAGCCGCGTGAGCGAAATATCACCGCTCCCCCCGGTTCTGCCCCGCTATTCGCGACGATAAACAGCTCGTCGCTGCCTGGCCTGAAAGCCAGGCTTGTTGATTTCAGGTAACGGCCAGCATCCCTGCCAGGCAGCAGGATCTGCCCGATGGGGAGGCCATTAGGGTTGAATACGATAACACGGCCCTGACCCGAGATGGCCACGTAAACATTACCCTCGCAGTCGACTCTGGCACCATCTGGTGCAGGACCTGTGAACTGGTAGGCCACGACAGATCCAAAGGGCGCGATAGTGGTGTTCCCTTTCAGCCTGACGCGATGTAGGGTATTTTTCCCGTGCTCAGTAACCCATAGCTCATTACCGCTCGGGTTGAGCGCGATGCCGTTTCCAGCACTGAGATTCAAGAGGACCGGAACGACCGATTTGAAATCGAGGCTGACGTAGAACACGCCTCCTTCGGGAGAGGACGAAGTGCCGCGGCTGTCGGTGAAGTAGAACCCACCCTTATCGTCAAATACCAGGTCGTTGGAGAGGTAGTCATAATTGGGTGCAATGATCATCTGCGTGTCCGAGCCATCCGGCTTGATGGCTCGGACAGATCCCTTGCACATGTCACCTACGGACGCGATGAAAATACGACCGTCCTTGTGCACGGCCAGACCTGCAGCGCCGAGCTTGTTCTCGGCCACGACGACGGATAGATGGTGATCCGGCGTGAGCCTGAACATACGGCCGGTCGCAGCGTCGACGAATAAAAGATTGTCCTGGCGGTCAAAGACTGCACCTTCAAGCACGACTGATTCATCCGATACCTTGAAGTACGGCTCGGCCTCGACCGTCAGCAAAGCGCGCTCAGAAGGAGGGATGGGAACGGCGCTGCGTGTCGTTGCGTCATGATAAAGGCTGGTCATGTTAATTTCTCTCCTGAGAAAAAAGCACCGTAGAGGGCATCAGGCAGACAGAAGTTATAACCCCGGCGTGGTGCAGTTGTAATCTGCTGCGCGACGACCACAAAAGGTTTTCTTACATGAGCCGATTCACCTGGGCTGATCATCGTGTTTGTCCCTGGCCGTTTCGTTTTTCGAAGATGCCTTTGGCGACGGGCAGTGCCGACATGGCATTCGGCCAGCCAGCATAAAAGGCAAGGTGGGTGATGACCTCGGCCGCCTGTTCCTGTGTAAGTCCGCTGTCCATCGCCCGGTTCAGGTGATAGGTGATCTGCTCGACCTGGCCGGTGGAAATCAATGCTGCAACAGTAATAAGGCTGCGATCGCGGGGAGCGAGATCGGGACGTAGCCACAGGTCGCGGAACAGGTAGTCAGTGGTGTACTGGACCAGTCCCGGTGCAACGCTGTTGAACTGCTCGCCGACACGCATTGCGCGCTCGGTTTCTTTTTTCTCATCGAGTGACAAGAGGGCAGGGTGTACTGCGGCCAGTTGATCGGTCGTGATGCCGTGCCTGGAAAATACGTCACTAACAGGACCAACTGCCGCCATCGCCTTGTCCCACCCCGAGTAATAGGCCAGATGAGTGATGGTCTCGGAGATCTCGGCTGGTTTGACACCATTTCTCAGGGCAAGATCGGCATATTGAGCGAGTGCGGGAGCTCCGCCACGGGCAATCAGCGCCGCGATGGTGACGAGGCTGCGATCGCGGCGGTTCAGGCCGGGGCTATTCCAGACTTCATCCTCAAGACGAGTCTGCGTGTATTGCTCAAGTGCGGGGGCAACTGAGCGGACCTGGTCGGTCGTGGAACGACGGCGTTCATTATTTAGCTGTTCTGCTTCGGTACTGGTTGCCGTCATGATCATAGCTCCGGCGATGAGAGGTGCGAGGGATTTCATGGCATTTTCCTCTGTGGCGTTAAGGGATTTAAAGAGGGCTGCAGATACCATTCAGGTACTAGGTACGGTCAAACTGGCTTTCAGTGAACGGGTCAGCCCTGCCGCCCCGCAGGGTAATTTGGGCCAGACCATCATCAATTTCCCGGAGCTCGTCGGATGTAAGCAGGATCTTCGGTGCACCGACGTTCTCGATCAAATGCGGATATTGAGTTGTGCCGGGGATAGGCACTATCCAGGGCCGCTGAGCCATGACCCAGGCCAGAGCGAACTGTACAGAGGTTGTGTTCTTGCGGCGGGCCCAGTCCTGGACGAACGCCAGGAGCGCCATGTTGACGGACAGTGCATCTGGCTGAAACCGCGGCAGGTTGTGACGGCGATCTGTTTTGTCGAAGCGCTGGCTCGGATTGACTGCCCCGGCGAGGAAACTACGGGCTGTCGGGCAGTAGGGAACAAAGCCGATACCCAGCTCTTCCAGCGTCGGAAAAATTCGCGTTTCTGGTTCTCGCCACCACATAGCGTATTCGCTCTGAACAGCGGTAACGGGAAGTACCGCATGGGCTCTGCGGATGGTAGTGGCGCTCGCTTCCGACAAACCCCAGTGCTTGACCTTACCTGCCTGGATCAGTTCCTTGACAGTACCAGCTACGTCCTCGATAGGTACGTTCGGATCGGGGCGATGCTGGTAGAGCAGATCGATGTAATCGCTTTTCAGACGCTTGAGTGAGCCATCGACGGCGCGGCGGATGTGGTCGGGACGGCTATTGAGTGCAGTGGGATGCCCTTCTTCGACGCCGAAGCCGAATTTGCTGGCAATTACGACCTGATCGCGGACGGGTGCCAGGGCTTCGCCGACAAATTCTTCGCTGAGATGGGGTCCGTAGACCTCGGCGGTATCGAAGAAAGTAATACCCTGCTCGAAGGCCGTACGGATGAGCGAGACCATTGCCCTGCGATCACGAGGACCACCGCCGTAGTATCCCACCATCGGCAGGCATCCCAGACCCATGCTGGACACTTCCAGCGGGCCGAGTTTTCGCATGTTCATAGACTGCTCCCTGACAGGAACCATAGGGGAGGAACTACTACCTGCCCCGGTATTTGTCGATTGTGCCTGGGCTGTCCCTGGCTTGCCCAGGGAACTTGCCGCCAGCAGCAAACCAGTTCCGGCGATGATGAAATTGCGGCGATCTGTCGAGACAGGATCGCTATAAGAATGATGACTGGGCGAATGTTCGCTCATAAGCTTAATGCTCCCTGTGTAGATTAAGTTGAGGTCGGGGCTACCAGGCATAAGCCTGAGGTGCTTCGCCTCCAGGTCCCGGCCAGATTTCCTCGAGGCTACGCATGGTATCGTCCGACAGGGCGAGCGTTGTGGCATGCAGAGCATCTTTCAGCTGCCCGACAGTCCGTGGCCCGACGAGTGGTGCCGTGACTACAGGGTTACGAAGCAACCAGGCGAGTGCCACATCAGATGGGGCTTCGCCCAGATCCCTGCACAGTCCTTCATAGGCTTCCAGCTGCTCGCGATATTGTTCGATTAGGCGGGCAAAAGCGGGTCTTGCACGACGGCCATTGGCTACCTGTTTCAGAACTCCACCTAGCAGTCCTCCGGCCAGAGGACTCCACGGGATGAGGCCTAGTCCGTAATGCCTGCAGGCGGGAATGACCTCCAGCTCAACGGTTCGGGCTGTCAGGTTGTAGATGCTCTGCTCAGCAATCAGACCAAGGAAGTGGCGTGCATTGGCCATGGATTGAGCAGTTGCAATGTCCCAGCCAGCAAAATTGCTGCTACCTACGTAAATGACCTTGCCTTGCTGGACGAGAATTTCCATGGCCTGCCAGATCTCTTCCCAGGGCGTCTGACGATCGATGTGGTGCATCTGGTATACATCGATATGATCGGTTTTAAGCCTGCGCAGGCTGTCCTCGCAGGCCTTGCGAATGTGATAGGCTGATAGCTGGCGATCGTTCGGTCCCGGCCCCATCGGCTGGTAGAGCTTGGTAGCCAGAACGATACGGTCACGCCGACCTCCCTGGTTAAGCCAGTGGCCAATGATTTCCTCTGACAGGCCCGAACCCTTTTTAATGTCAGGCGACTGCTCAGTCCCATAGACATCCGCGGTGTCAATGAAATTGATGCCATTCTCGAGTGCTTCATCAAGGATTCGAAAGCTTGTTGCCTCGTCGGTCACGTCTCCGAAATTCATAGTGCCCAGGCATAAACGGCTGACTTTAAGGCCTGTGCGACCCAGTTGCGTATATTCCATTCATTTGCTCCGTAACATGATGGCGTCGAACCAGAGAGCTGCTCCGCCAGAACGTAAGATGATTGAGGATAGCGAGCCACCAGACCGGTAGTAAGTGGGGTTAGTTGGATGGACTTGTGAGAAATATTCAGGAATATGTGATGAAATTCGGGCTATGGCGTATATTGCTACGATCCCACATTTGCTTTACCTGGTCGTAATCGCATCGGGCGGAAGGGTATGCGTGACGAATATTCATTGATGAGAAGGCGAGGCAGAGTTCGTTGAAAGGAGCGATTTTATGCAAATCAATCGTGCCGATGTTGCCGATCTAATCTATTTTCTGGCCATTGCCCGTCATCGCAGTTTCACCCGTGCAGCGGTGGAGATTGGCGTGAGTGCCTCGGCACTGAGTCACGCGTTAAAAGGACTGGAAAGTCGGCTCGGCGTTCGATTGCTCAACCGAACGACCAAAAGTGTTACCCTGACGACGGCAGGCGAGACACTCGCTGAATCCATCGTTCATCCGTTCGGCGCCATTGATGGTGCGCTGGAAACGCTAAACCGGTTTCGGGATACTCCAAGCGGACGGATCCGGATCAATGCGGCTGTCGAGGCAGCCAATCTTCTGCTCGCACCCATTATTCCCGCCTTCATGGACCGCTACCCAGATGTCGAAATCGATATCGTAGCCAGTAATCGTCTGATCGATGTGACCGATGCCGGTTTTGATGCTGGTATTCGGTATGGCGGAACCGTGCCGGAGGACATGGTTGCCAGGCGGCTATCGGCCGACATTCGCTGGGTTGTTGCGGCATCTCCTGCCTACCTTGAGCGATACGGTACACCTGAGCACCCGGACGACTTGCTCAATCATCGATGCATCAGCAATCGACTGGGTGATGACAGGGTGTATCGTTGGGAGCTCGAACGAGATGGAGAAGCTTTCCAGATTGCCGTCCCAACCTCGGTCACTGTCGACCAGGCCGAGACTGGTCTCGTTGCTGTGCTGGGCGGTGCCGGGCTGATGTATTTCCCGGAGCCGCTGGTTGCACCTTTCGTGAAAGAAGGAAGGCTCAGTCTGGTGCTGACGGAATGGGCACCACTAGCAGATGGCTTCCATATCTACTATTCAAGCCGTCGGCAGTTGCCAACCGGGCTGCAATTGCTGATCGAGTTTATCCGGGAAGTCAGGCCGCTGGGCTTATAAGTTCAACCGGCTGCTAAGCCGCAAAGCGTGATAGATGAGCTGGGCTCACAAGTCTATCAACGGATATCCCGTTAATGCGCTTTATGTGGAATAGAAAATCTACAAAAAATTAATAACGGTCTGAATGGCAGCTATGAGCGAGAAGGGGAAGTTGAGTGTGCTCTGCCTGTGAGACTGACGAGTTAAAATAATACTGACATGCTAACCCTTGACCGCAAAGGACGGGTGTATATGCATGGGTATGCCTATGTTCTTTTGCTAACGAATTACATGTTGGCGACATGCTCGCTTTTTTTCATTTCAGACCACTGATAACCGCAGTCTTTGCAACGATAGTCATATTTATGGAGAGTAAATGTGGCGCTGATAGTTCGAGTATTAACTCCTCTCGAAAGCTTCTTCTGAAGTTTTACATGTCTTTTAAAACGCTCTAATTCAGTAATATTATAAACAACAAAATTAGGAGGCTTGCAATAAGAACAGCGTTAACGGATGAATTTATTGCATATAAATTGCAAAAATAGCCACGACGATCAAAAAAGAAAATATTTTTATATTGAGGTTGTGCAAAATAGTCTTTCGATACTTGAGAGATAATCTTTCATCCATGGACGTAAGTAGTTCATTTCCGCAGATTGCAAACTCGACAGTAATCGTGGCTTTGTCGCAGTTAAAGCTGGCCGAGTGCTCTGTTGTAAAATTCATAGAAAAAATGAACAGTATTAGCGCGATTTTTCTAATAAAACTCTCATTTTGGAGTCCATTTAGGACGCGCAGCGTTTGTTACCATTACCGCGCAGGGTAAGGCGCTGCGGAAAAAAATGTGGGCGATTTATCAAGCGTTGTTCCGGCAGCACTTTCTTAACCAGTTCAGTGAAGACGGAATCGCCGGGTTCTCTGTGGCACTGGATGCCGCGGCGTATTCTGTGCGGGCGGCTGACTAATCGCCCCCTAAAGGAAGTGGTTAACCTGACGTCATCATATTGACTCACTGATGAGAAATCTCAAATAATTAGCCTATTAAGAATATTCTGACTCCACGGACCGTTGCCTGACGTTGTGCAATGCCTCGGGCCGGGAACATCTCTGCTATCAACGTGAGAATACCATGCCCGATTTCACTGCTCCCGCTTGCCACCATGATTTAACCCGCTGTCTGATTCTGAGCGGCGATGCCTTCGGCCAGATCCTGCCGCTGTTGGATATTCCCGTCCAGGAACAGCCGTCGCCGGAAGCCTTTTATCAGTCACTGCAGCAGGCCCGGCAAAATCTCGGTTCCTGGAAGGATGTGGCACAGCGGTTAAATCTCAGCGAGCAGGAAATAACGCAGTTTACCCAGACGCTGCGTACGCTCAACAAACTGCTGGATCGCCACGACAATGCGCAGCCCGCCGGTAAAAACCTGACCATTGCCGCACTGCGCTTTCTGGCCCAGCTGGAGCGCCTGAAGGAAAAGCAGCCGCTGCTGACCTACTCTACAGACCTGCATAAAGATGGCGAAGAAAAGCAGCTGCGTAGCCTGCAGCAGGTTCGCGCGCTGGAGCTGATGATCCGCAGCCTGATCAATGAGGCCTACAGTAACCAGCAGGCGCTGCTGCAGCATCTGCGTACGCTGTTCGGCGAGGCGCGGGTGAAAACCTGGCTTAACGTCGCCGATCGTGATGACGTGCTGAGTGGCACGCTGTTCAGCGAACTTTCCTCCCTGTTTGTGGATAAAAAAGAGTACGCCACTCACTATTCGCCGCTGTATCAGTACACGCCGCTGCTCAGCTTTATGAACGATAAGCGCAAAACCCTGCAAACTTTCCTCGACGATATTCGCGCCATCCGCAACCGCCTGGCACACCACAAACGCGTCACCTCGGTACATACGGCACTGGTGAATTATTACTATCAGGAAATTGCCGACCCGGTGCAGGAAGCCTTCGATGAAGGTCGCGTGCAGGTCAACCCGGACCGCTATTTTGACGCAGGGGAGGCAGAAGTCCGCCAGTATTTCAATAAGATGGCGGAAAAAATGGATCGGTTGGGCGATGACCTTCAGGAAGTGAAAGAGAGGCTTGAGCGGCAGAATGAGAAGCTGGACGATATTAAACAGGACACCGGTTTCCTGCGCAAAAACATCGTCTGGGTTCTCGGGGGAATTGGCGTACTGATCGTCGGATCGGTGCTGACTTTCGGTACCTCAACCCGCACTCTGGTCAATACGGAAGCCATCCGCAGCGACGTTAACGAGGTCGGTAAAACCGTTGCCGGGGTGAAAAAGGAAACGAGCGCCGATCCGCGTAAAGAGCTGGCGAATATCGGCATCGCCTGGGAAGAAAAAAATATACGCGCCGCTATCGAACGTGGAGATACACGGGTGGTCAGCCTGTTTATGGACGGCGGCATGAACTGGAAACTCTATTACGCTGAAAAGGCGCTGATTGCCGATCATAAAGACACACTGGCGGTCCTGCTGCATCACGCCTCGCTGATGGATGAACAGCAGGGCTGCGCGCGGATGAACAGCGTACTGCTCCAGATCGTGGATCACGGCGACGCCTTAACGCCAATGCAGACGCAGTTCCTGAAAACTTTCTGCTCATCACCTGAAAACGTCAGCATGCTGAAAGGCGAGCTGGACCGGGCGCTGAAATTCGAAAAAAACCAGCAGGAAGCCTATGACAGAGAAATGGCCAAAAAAGAAACCGCCGATCGCTGCGAGCACCGCCTGATGGCGAATAATGCGCAGCCGTTGATCAATGAAGCCGCGCAGTTCTCGCTGTCAGGCTCGTCCACTTACTCTCTCCACGACACGCTGCTGGCAAATCTCAACAGCCAGTTGCTGATGGGGAAAAGCTCGTTAGGTGAGATTCGTAAACAGGTGAAGGATTTCTGCAATCAGCAGGCCAACAGCAAGCCCAATATCGCAATTGATGACAACTGGAGCCGTTCACAGCGGGTGATTTATAACGTGGTGAAGTGATGTGCTAAAAAAATGGCCCTTAATAAAAGGGCCATTAGCATAAAAGACGATTACTTCGGCAGCAAAGCTTCACCCGTCTTGCCGCTTCGGCCAGGTTGGCTTCAGACACCGTCGGGTACGAAAGGCGCAGCAGATCGACATAGCTTTTAATCTGCGCAGCGTTCAGGCCCGGAATCTCACCGACGTTTTTCCATAAGTTATGCTAAATCTGTCCCTAATCCAGCATGCGTAATCGGTGATAAAACTGTCGTTCTCCGGGTGCGTTAATCTTCATGGCTGCGGATATCAAAGAACCAGAACAGAACAAAACCGAGCAGGGCAAAGGCCACAAACACCATCAGCGTGATCAGCTCAAAATGTGCGCTCTGTCCGGCGATATCGGCCAAATGCTGAGCACTCACGTCCGGTTCTTTAAACAGCATCATTTGCCACTCGTATTCATTGGTGGTCAGAATATCCCGCACCGGCTCCCAGACGTGGCTGGCCGCAATACCCATCCCCAGCGCAGAGAATAACGAGCCGTAAATACGGTGACGGCGGGAGTTCTGCCGGGAAATCGCATCCTGCATCAGTTGATCAAGCCGATCGAGCTGGGCGAACAGCGTGCCACGCCGATCGTGCAAGCCCCACTGGCGCTGGAGCATTTCACTAAGCCGGTTTTCATCCGCGCTGCTAAACAGCGTTTCGCTGCTGTTTAACACATTCAGCGCATTGACCCGCAGCGCGAAGATCTCCTCTTCCCACTGCTTGTCTTCAATCGCCGATGCGTGCTGCTTAATCTGTTTTGGCCATTTTTTGAAGATCTCGCGGATTTGCGTCAGAAACGCGGCATAGTCATCGCTTAGCGTGGCAATGCGTTGGGCAACTGCCAGCAGGCCGTCCAGGGCTGGATTATCGGCCGAGCGGCTGAACAGACTTACCCCCTGCTGATGACCCACCACCAGCACATCGGACTGCCACCAGGCTTCAAAGCGGTCCGCCTGCGGCAGGGCATAAGGCGTCACCGGCGGCGTTGTCTGGCTGGTTCCGGCCAGCCAGGCCTGGAAAGAAGGTGTATCGACCAGATAGCTGCTGGTATCGCTTTGCTGGATACGTGAATCGGGCTGCGACCAGCGCCATGCGCATACGCGTTTTTGCCCTTCGTTGAGCGTCGGCGTGCTGTTCACCTGCTCAAGGCGCGGGGTAAGGTTATCAATAAACCCCTGCTGCCAGATAAGCGGCAGAATATCCTTCCACCAGTCGAGCTTCGACCCCAACTCGCCGGACTCCAGCCGCTTCGGCGCGCCCAGCAGCGTGTAGTTGCCGGCATCATCCCACCAGGGCTGATTCGGCGAACCGGACAGCGGGCCGGATTCGTTGCTGTAGCTGCGCAGCAGGCGCGGCTTATCGCAGGGCCGCTGACCGTTCCAGCGCACATTTTCTTCCTGCTCCAGTGCCTGCCAGATGTTTTGCAGTGAAACGCCGCTTTTCGGATCGACGGAAATCACCACGTCATTACCAGTGCCCTGTTCCTGCGGGCGATAAATCCCCAGCAGGGTAAAGCCGTTTTTACTCCACGAACGCGTGCGGTCATTGCGGGCAAAAATCTTAAACAGGCCGCTGGCGTGCTGCTCATTGAGGAACAGAGCATCAATCAGCACCTTACGCTGGCTGTCTGACTGCGTCACTAGCAGTTGGCAGGTAGCGGCACGCGGTATCGCCAGCTGATACAGCTGATGTTCATAGGCCAGGGCAGCGGCGGCGGCCTGATATTCCGCAGAGGCTACCGGCTGAATACCGTCCAGCGGCGCGTCGGTCTGGTTAATCAGATCGCTGAGCAGTTGAATGCAGCGGGTAAAGCCGGACTGCAGCCGTAGCGCATCGTACTGATGCCGTTCGTTGCTGGCCTCGTTTAACTGCGCGTGGGCAAAGACCGTGTGCAGGCAGGCGGCGGAGCGGGAAAACTCATCGCCGTCCAGATAGTTGCCCTGCTCCCACTGGTCAATATAGCTGACCCATTTCTCCAGCCCCTCCGGGAACTCGGCGGTTTCGCTCAGCGTAAGTGCGTTGTACAGCAGCCAGGCGAAGCAGCTGTCCAGTGAAAAGTCCTCCATTACCACCCGGGACACTGGACTGGCCTGTGCCCGGGTTTTCAGTACCTGCCGCTCGGCGTCGCTAAAGTTCCACAGCCAGGCGGAAACGGATCGATACCGCTGGCTGTTTTTACAGTTCAGCGCAATTCCTTCTGAGGCACCGTCGCCTAATCCCAGTGCCAGCGTACCGGCAGGAATATCACGCAGGGTGGGGTCCATGGAAAACGAGGAGTGTGCCAGCAGCACCGCAAAGCGATCCCACGGAAAGATGTCGGCCATTGCTTATCCTTTACACGCGCCAGGACAGAACGCCGCAGCGCAAAGATTATTTTGATTCACGGGAAAGTCGAAGAGAAATTAGGAAAAAGACTACTATATCTCTGATCTTGTAGCAAGATTATTACAGGCGTCCAGCCGCCCTGACTTTTAATTACCTTCTGAAAGCAACGACCATTCTCGATAAAATATTTCATCAGCAAACGCGCGCCATTTTGCCAATCAATATAGAGATCTTGAGGGTGACTCAACCAGGTGGCAGTAGAATGATAATAAGAAGTACCGCTACGTTACTACCAGCCATAACTGTGCTTTTATTCAGATTTAATAGTGATAAGTGCTCCGGTTGAAACGCCTGATTCATTTATTACCAGACAACTTGATTAATTGACGGCGCTGAGAAAATGTATGTTTCTTAGAGCTGAAATATTATTCATTAATAGAAAGCACAGCCAGATTAAACGGCATTAATCAATTAGAATTTTGGCGTTAAAAATTCATATCCGATTGAAAAATAATAGTAAATATTAGATCTGTGTCGCGTAATCGTCGTTGCCTTTCATCGTGGCTAGGTGTAGGTTTCTGCCATTGATTCATCGTACCGATGGTTAAAAATAATACGCAGTCTGAGCGTGGGAAAATTTGCGTTAATACATCATACATCTATTTTAATTAACGCGATTGGTGCCCATCATGGCCCTCTCTTTGCATAACGGCCCGGCAATTGACTATCGCCCGCATGTGAAAAAAGCAACGGCAGCTATTTTCAGGGCAATGCCTTACTGTGCTCAATTATTTAAACCATCACTCGGAGGTCATACGGTTCCGGGTTAATTAATCGGGGCCGTATCCATCTGATCTGCTCTCTTATAATTAATAAAGAACGGACTTAATAAGGTCCGATCCTGGCACGAAGCGGACAGCACTTATAGCAGCCATGTATGCTGTGCATGTCACCTTTCGCTTGTATTTCATATGTTACTGATTTTCCGTGTGTCCGGAATGCGATATAAAAGCCGCCCGCAGTGGCGTCCGGCTTACCTGATCCGGTGCCATTTCCGCAGAAGCGTATTTTAACGGGCCCTGAAGGTGTCCAGATAGGCGTTACACATGATGATGAGCTGCTGGAGCACGCTTTCGGTGTGTGGGGAAGCCAGATCCTGCTCAAAAACATTACGCACGGTGCCGAATATGACAGTAATAAGCGTCAGGTTGACGCTGCTGACGTCCTGAAACGTTATGTCACTGGCGGTTTCAAGCATCGCGGTCGTCGCACTGTTTACGCGGCTGATGAATGTGTCTATCAGCGGCTGATTGTCCAGTTCAGCGACAGAACGGTAGAGCGCTTTTGTCACTTCAATGCGTTCTGTTTTGGCCTGCCAGTAGGTTGTGATTAATGCCTCAGTCATGGCGCTAACCGTCGCGCCACGATGGTTCCGACAGGTGATTTCAATCCTGTCGGCAAGCGCTGCTAAATAACGTTCATTGAGGGCATAAACCAGGGATTCTTTGTGGGGAAAGTACTGATACATCGTTCCTACGGACACGCCTGCCCGCTCGGCGACGCGAGTGGTGGTGAGACGATGTATGCCGTCCGCTACCAGAAGCTGAATGGTGGCTTCAAAAATAGCGGCCATTGTCACTGCTGCACGGGCCTGACGCGGCGTTCTGCGGGGCTTCAGGGAGGTGTGGCTGGATGTTGTCAAAAGCGAATTCCAAAGCTGAATGATGCTTCATATATTATCTCCTTACCGCATACGGAGGAAATAATCGATGAATGAGCAACGCATCGCTCTGGTTACCGGAGCTAATAAAGGCATTGGTTTTGAGATTGCACGTCAGCTGGCGCAGGCTGGAGTGATTGTTATCATGGGGGCGCGGGACTTTGGGCGCGGTAACGCGGCTGCAGAAGTGCTGAAGACTCAGGGCTTGTCCGTGCAACCCTGTGAACTCGATATCACCCGGCATGACAGCATTGCCGCTGCAACTTCATTGATTAAAGCTGAATTTGGCAGGCTCGACATCCTGGTAAACAACGCCGGTGTATTTGATCATGCAGATGGTCCCCCGGGCAAGGCTGCCATCGAGGCAGTCCGTCACGTGATGGAAACGAATTTTATTGCGACCCTTGCAGTCACCCAGGCAATGCTGCCGCTGCTACGGGCCGCACCTGCTGCCCGGATAGTCAACGTGTCGAGCTCTTTAGGTTCGCTTACGCTTAACGGTGACCCGACCTCCACATATTATTCCTCACAATTTATTGGCTACAATGCCTCCAAAGCTGCTCTGAACATGCTTACTGTTCAACTAAGCGAAGAGTTAAGAAACACCGGTATAAAAATAAATTCTGTCAGCCCTGGGTTTGTAAAAACGGACCTTACGGGCTATGGAACAATGACGCCAGGCGAGGGGGCGCGGCTGCCGGTTAAATATGCCCTTGAGGGGGATGAATCCGGTTCGTTTATAGAGCCTGACGGCAGAACCCCCTGGTAAGCTGCGAGCCGGAAATATCGCAGTACTCTGTTTTCCGGCTCATCTGTCCACCTTTCCTGGCGAGAATGGTTTTCTCAATATCAGCAACATCCGCTTCTGGCACAAAGCAGCATTTCTGTAAATATCAGCTATCATGGGGTGTCAGGATGGCGGAGGTTCAGATCCTCTCGTGTCGGCCAAAAAACCCCCTCAAAACCAACCTGTTACGGTTGCTTTTTTTATGCCTGCGATTCCGACAAGGTAAAGCGAAGATAAAACTATCTGTCTGTTCAGTACGTTTTTTGAGAGGTACTTACCAGAATCGCCGACCGTTCCTTTACTTAAATTTCCGTGTACTGTTAAATCAAATTCCCTTATAAAACGTAGTATTTAAGGGTGCGCCCAGTTTTTCTCCCTGCCCTATACTTTCAGCATTACAGTGCTGGAGGCGTCTATGTGTGGACGTGTGGACGTTTTGCACAAGCTCAAACCCGTGAAGAATATCTGGCTTACCTGGCCGATGAAGCCGAACGTGATATTCCATATGCTCCAGAACCCATTGGACGCTATAACGTGACACCGGGAACATCCCTTTTAGAGTACCTGAAACTCATCTCCTAAAGTTCCGCTCCTGGCTGTATGGCGGCGTACCCCCAAAAAGAAGTGCTGGTTCACTCGGATCAGGGCAGTCAGTACACAAGCCATGAATGGCAGTCGTTCCTGAAATCGCACGGACTGGAGGGCAGCATTATCGTTGCGGTAACTGCCACGATAATGCGGTTGCAGAAAGCTTTTTCCAGTTGCTGAAGCGTGAACGGATCAAGAAAAAGATCTACGGAACGCGGGAAGAAGCCCGCAGCGATATTTTATTTACATCGAAATGATTTATAACTGTCAGCGCCGGCGTGGTTCTAGCGATCAGATGTCACCGGCTGAATATGAAAAACAGTATTATCAACGGCTCGGAAGCGCCCAGATTATCCGTGGCAATTCAGTTTAGGCAGAATTACTCTGATTACATCAGGTGGTAAGAGGATGGACTTGTTACAGAAAGAATGTATTGCCAGCGTTACGTTATTTGATGTCAGAGCTTCTGAAGGAGAGTTAATGGTGTATGAAGGATGTATCGATCACATCCTGAGCCATTGTTCAGATGAAGAGATTTTTCGTATTACTGGCTGTGGTGATAAAGACGAGTTAGCTTTTTATAAGGATGAACTGGTTAAATTGATTAGGATGGTTGAAAGGCCTGAGTATTTGCCTGATAAATATCAGAAAAATGGTTAACATCCTGTTTAAAAAAATAGACTCAGACAGTTAATTTGAACCGTCTGAGCCTTTTGGCTCACAGCCGCATCGTTAAGGACTTCTGAAGGATAAATGGCCTAAGGATTGACCCTGGCCCGAAATTCTGCTCCATTCAGAAACAAAATTCCAGGATGATACTGAATCCCGGGAGCGGAGGTGATTGACCTGCTCCCCGTTGATTAATACACCGCGATGTTAGTAATGTCTTCATAAGCCACATGAGGACATCCCCATGAAGAAGCGTTTTTCCGACGAACAGATCATCAGTATCCTCCGCGAGGCTGAAGCCGGGGTTTCTGCCCGGGAGCTCTGCCGTAAGCACGCCATTTCCGACGCCACCTTTTACACCTGGCGTAAGAAGTATGGCGGTATGGAAGTGCCCGAGGTTAAGCGCCTGAAGTCGCTTGAGGCCAGAAAACTCGTCAACAAAGGGAATACCGTCGCCGCCATGCACCTGTATGACGGTCTCACCCGTCTTCAGTTTGTTGACGAGATTAAATACGTCATCAATCGCGGAAGCCTGTTTCAGACAATCTTCTGCACTCATTATTAAACCAGCGAGCCTGTTATGGTCGGTATTCAGACGAATGTCGTCTATTCCCCCGGCTATCGCCATTTCATACCAGGTATCATTTGCGGCACGGGCCCGTTCCAGCCATAGTTCAGGATCCGGTTGCCCATCATAAACCTGTTCAAGGCTTTCAATAATCAGCTTCGCAATAGTAAAAAAAACGTTTAGCAGTCAATAGAAAACATTAAACACCCACTGGTAACATGTTAAAAATATTTATTGTTATCAAAGCAACAAATGCATCACTTGCGTTTTATTTTGGCATGCTCAATAAGTATAAATTACTCTTAGAATTCCTTTAATCATTTCAGCACAATAGAAAAATAATATGTCGAATTCACCATTCTCGGCTATAGTTATTCAGTGAGCAGGAAGTCATTACCATTATCAACAAGGAGAAATTAGTCATGGAGTTATTACCTGACGGTCAGTTACAGAGCCTTATTAATTTCTGGCGAATCAGCAACGAACCCTGGGGCGCGAAGGACAGGGAATCACGCTTCATATTTGCTAACAGGAAATATCATGAATTGCTTTCGCTTCCATCCGGTTATAATGTGGAAGGTCGTTTCGACGGTGAACTTCCGGCATCGACAGCCGAATTTGAGCATGAATTTCAGGCTCATGACAGGAAAGTTGAAAATTTATTAGATCGCGTCACGTCGATTGAAATACACCCTTTCGAGAAAAACAGTTATCTACAACCCTGGTATTTTGATAAATATCCGTTAATGGATGTTAATGGTAACTGTATCGGTACGATTTTTCATGGCCGGCCTGTTGAAGTCATAGCATTACGACGTCTGGATAAAATTAAGACGCCGTCATCACTGGTATTCACCCCACCCTCAGACATTTTCTTAAAAAGAGAATGGGAAATTGTCTTTTACCTTCTTAACGGCTTTACCGCCAGAGATATCGCGGAACACCTTTGCATTTCACAAAGAACAGTTAACAATCATATTCAGAGTATTTATCATAAGGCGGATGTGAACTCACGCCGCACATTGATAGAGTTCTGCTATGAGCAAAATATTGCTAATTACATACCTGAAAGTTTTTTTAAAAAGCCAGAATCTCTATCAATATGATGCCGTGATTAACAGATGTTATCGAAAACCGTCCGGTCCTTCGTCAGATGGGCCGGAGGACAGAGAAATATCAGCTCAACCTTTGTGTGCGCAACCAACTGATGCGCTGTTTTGGGCGAAATACAGAAGATGCTGCCTCTTTCAAAAGGAGTTTTAGACGCAGGCGCTAACAGGCCACCCTTTACTTCCGCTGTAAAAATATATCCCGTCCCGGAGAGAATAATATACCATTCATCCCCTTCATGATGACAATGGCATCCAACTTTGCTTCCCGCTTCGATAACAGTAGCATATGCATCCTGTTCCTTCCTGCTTATCAGATTCTGTATTGAAATTCCTACTGAATCGTCTTTCTGTGCTTCATCCGTATGAAAATTAGCGAATAAGGACATGCTTAAACTCCTTTTAAAATAAGCAAAAAGTACTCTTCTGGATTTAAATATTGCGCTGCTAAATTAACATCGTAATTCAGTAGCCAGTATGACACATATTTTTTGCGGATGACAGGAAAGGATAAGATGGAATATAAAATATTCAGACCTTCCCCACATAATAGTGATCGACCTTGCTATATTAAAACTCTTCTGAGTGAACGGGAAGTGAAACTTGCATGTACTTACCTCCATGTTATAAGAGAAAGACTTCCCATTCTGTATATAACCGGCGGATTTCTTGATAATAACCTAGTCGCAACACTTCTCAGTCAGTTATATGAAATTGAGCTTATATCTCCCCCCCAAACAAACACCAGGGAAATTAATTTAGAAAAATGTCATAAAAGCGGTTTCTCTTCTGATGAAATAAACATGTTTTCTGTTGATGAAGCTTCACTACGTGTCCTGACTGCCCTGTTAAACGAAACAAGAAAGAGGTCTTTAACTTTAAGGAATAACTCCTCCAGTCTTTATCCTCAGTCTGTGATTGAAATTCACAGGCTGGAGTCAGCTATTAGTGGACTGCCTGTCGAATCGTCATGGGCATGGTACACTGTCAGTGGCAAGGATCTGGTTGGACACCGATACTTGTCCAGCGGTGGACTCGAACCAGTCAGCATTGCGGAATTGTCACCATCGCACGACTGGCATAGTGTGGATGTTATGTCTGCACTGAAGAAAAAAGGGACTTCGCTGGCGGCACTTTCACGTAGCCATGGACTGTCATCCTCTACGCTGGCAAATACACTTGTCCGGAAATGGCCAAAAGGCGAACGCATAATTGCGGAATATCTGGGCCTTGACCCTTCTGTTATATGGCCATCCCGTTACTGATGATCACGGGGCTTCGATTGAACCGCAACCGGCAGGATCCTGAAAAAACTGAACCTCAACCTCCGGAACAGCAATCTATGAATACGCTGCGTAGTGTTTCGCTAACATAGGGTTGAATCAACCATGTCAGAAAGCAGCGTTGAGTCATAACATTAGTCGTCAAGGGATGGATGTAACTTTGCGACCTTCTTAACCGGTTCCGCGGATGTGTGTTGCCGGTGCAAGGATTTCATTGGCTGGTATCCCGACGGCAATCCCCGCGCTGTTTTCCCACAACGACAGGCAGGTGGTTCCGTCGAGGTGCACCCCAAAATCGCTCCAGCTGGCGGTGTACGTGACTCCGTTGAACCGAACCCGAACATCGTCACTGGCCGGCCCCAGGCAGCCCGACCCCTTTTGTGTCATAGCTGGATAGTCACTGAAAGGTTCAATAAGAGTGTTGCATTCATCGGTTGAAATCACAGCGAAAAGCGGACATTACCCCCCCCCCCCCCCCTTTCTTGTAGCATTCTGCCTGCCGCTAATTAACCCCGTCTTCCAGCGTCAGATCCGGCACCCGCACAAACTCTCTTGTATTATTCGTCACCAGCACAGCGCCAGTGGCAATGGCATGCCCGGCAATCGCCGTGTCATTCGGGCCGATTGGCGTGCCAGCCAGGCGCAGCGCGACCCTGATTTCCGTGGTGGAATCCACTGCCGCCCTGTCCCAGGGCAGGATGGCATAGAGCCGCGCGCAGAATGCGCCGACCAGCTGAACGTGACGCGGCGAAGCCTTCGGGCCGGTGGCACCGAAGCGCATCTCCTGGTAGTTGATTGCCGAGACCACGATGCGGTGGTTGCGCAGCACCGCCTGTTCGAGGCGCTTTATGACAGCTTCGGGCTGCTCGCGCATGATGAACGAGCAGATATTGGTGTCCAGCATGTACGTTTTATTCACAGATCAAATCGTTCTTCGTCGCTGACAACGTTCTCGCGCTCTGACATAAAGTCCGGGTCTGCTTTTTCCAGCTGCGAGAACGAGCCCCAGGCCGGCCGGACGGGACGCAGAATGATGCTGTCCCCTTCGCGGACGATCTCTAGCTCGCTCACCCCCGCAAAATCCAGATCGCGGGGCAGACGGATGGCGCGGTTGTTGCCATTTTTAAAAATGGATACGGTTCTCATGGTTTTCTCCCGAGCAAAATATATGTGGCTCATATACTAAAAGATGTTCGTTGCACCGGGGTGCGCATATGCTTAGTAAAGGCAGATGTGATGTATCTGCATAGGGGTAACATATGCATCTGTTATTACTATACTTGTTTCTCTCCTTTTTCCGTCCAGATCCGAAAACTACCAAAGTCGGATCTTTAGTGGCTGCCAGTTCGGAGGGATGTATGAGACAGTAGCTGGTAAGAATCTTCATGCGAAGGGTTATCTTTCACAACTGGCAGAAGGTCCGCTTTGAGCGAATAGTGCACATTATGAATATGCAGTCGTTTTGAGATTATACAGGATGATAAAATGAGGGTGTCTGCCCCGTAACGCGGCGGAACATCGTCGCGAAGGATGAGGCATTGTCGTATCCAAGAAAGAGCGCTACATCAAACACCGGCCTGCCTGTTATCAGCAAAGCCAGCGCGCGGACCACACAGGCTCGCTGGCGCCAGGCTGAAAATGACATGCCGATTTCCCGTAAGAAAAGGCGGCGAAAGGTGCTGGCACTCATAAACAGCGCCCTGGCCCAGCGCTCAGCAGGATCGTGAACAGACGGGGCGATTAAAAATGCCTGACAAAGCGCCAGCAGAGCCGGATGTCGGGGAAGCGGAATGTCGAAATCGCGAACCGGCATTGCCGCCAGTTCCAGTAATAGCAACTCTACCAGCACATGATCGCGTGCGCTTTCATATAACGGCGGCAAATCCACCGCTTCAAGCAATAACTGACGTAACAATGGCGATACGCTTATCACTTCACAGCGGCGGTGTTTGATTGATCCCATCACGCATGCGGGCTCAATATACAAGCTACGGGTGGTGACGCCCACAAACCGGACGGCGTGCGTGGTGTCGGGTGGGATCCATACCGCATGCTGTGGGGGAACCACCCACTCTCCGTCATGGGTTGAGACGTACATTAGTCCCGTTGCGCCATACAATAGCTGCGCGCGGCGATGTTTGTGGGGCGGCAGTGTAAATCCCTGCGCATAGTCCTTGCCTAACGCCACCACGTCACGGTCAAGCTCATCCACCTCGTCAATTTTTATGTTACGCACATCCACCTCCGTCTGAACGATTCGCAAGGGTAATTGAGCGCAGCGCGAATGGGAAGCAGGGCGTTTGCGGTATAAGCTGCTGGCTCATTTTCAGGTAGGGGCATTCACTTGAACGATATCGTAATCATTGCACTAGCAGGCTTCACTACCGGTATTACCACCGTGCTGTTTGGCTTTGGGGGCGGCTTCGTAGTGGTACCCTTTGTTTACCAGCTACTGCAGCGCCAGCCTGAACTGGCAGGAAACGCAATGCATATCGCGGTTGCCACCTCAACGGCGGTGATGATATTTAACGCGGGCTGGGTCAGCTATCGAAACTGGCGGGCCGGTAAACTTTCCTCGCGGACGCTCTTCCCGTTGCTGTGGTTTATCGGCATCGGCGCTTTTGTTGGTTCTTGGCTGGCGGGCGTGTTGAGTGAGGCGCTCGTTCGCGCGCTGTTCATTCTTTACATGATCGCGACAATAGGTGACTGTCTGCTGCGCAAGGGTTTCTTCAACGGTGCTGCACCGCGTCGCCTGTCGCCTTTTATGGCAACAGGCGGGGGAATTGCGATCGGCATGATTGCCGCGTTACTGGGCGTGGGCGGCAGCGTCATGACGGTGCCGCTGTTGCGACGACACGGCTATGCGATGCGTGATTGCATCAGCGCAGCCAATCCGCTTTCGCTGCCCGTGGCGCTGTGCGGCGCCGTGACGTATGCGGTCATCGGCTGGCGCACTATTCCCGTAAGCGGATTTATAGGATTTATCAGCCTGAAAATTCTGGGCCTGCTTATACTGTCGGGCCTGGCCGGCATTGTGTTTAGTCGCAGGGCTATTCCCGCTGTCCCCGATATCTGGCATGCACGAATTTATGTAATGCTGCTGTGTCTGGTATTTCTGGCGATGTTGCTTTAAGCAAAGCCATATTTCACTGTTACTCGCGCTGTTTAACCGAAAAACGTAACGTATAACCCGCCATTATAGACCAGTCCTTTTGGCTACCATCTGCTTCTACTGCCCTGGACATTTGCTGATGAACAACCTGATGAAGCATGGGAAGGTCTGTGCCTGGTACTCAGCGGACGTTTGTGTACATGAGGCGCAACTTTCCCCCGTAGAGAAGCGCAATCTACGGTCAAGCCTTTGATTGTGTCTGCCCCTAAATGGTCAGTTCAGGCAAGAGAATGCTCTTCAGCCACTCATAGCTTTCATCCCGGGTGTTATAAGCAATAAAATAGAGGAATCCGAATAATCTGAAAATCAGGACAGGTCAGTAAAAGGATCACTGATATGTATACGAACAGCGCTATAGCCGCCAAAATGGAGGCTGACAAACGTCTCGCACTGATGCTCGAGCACGCACTGGCAGGTGTGCGTGATGAAGTTCTGAAGCAGGGACAAAATCTTGAGACCGGCATGACGCGGCTGGCGTTTTACACAAGTTGCTTCACACAGAATTATCAGGACGTCTGCGCAAAGCAAAAAAAGGAAGACATCCGTTTCGCCCTGAATATCTACGGCCTTATCGGTAAACGCAGTGTCATTGAAAGGATGATACGCATATATGTTGATTTGCTTCTGCAGAACCTGACACCGGAGCGACTACGTCGTGTAGAGAGAGCGCTGTTTAAACTTGGCGCGGGTTTAGCGTCAGGATCACTAACAAATCAGGCTCTGGCTTCAGCTATCACAGCAGCAGCCTGTTATTCGTTTGGATTGACAACAACGATTGATCGCGCCCTGCTAAAGCGAAGCACATTGGCACTCACACTTACCGGCTGGTATGCCTATGTGCAGAAGGCCGCAGATGCGGCCGACAGACTTAAGCAACAAAATGGTATGTACTATCATGCTCTCTATGCTGAAGAGCTGGAAATGTTGTATTTTCTAATTGAGCCTGTCATCAGCAGAAACCCGTCACTTAACCGGATTATGTCTTCTGATGACGAAATAGCAGCTGCAATTAACCGGATAATTAGATGACTTTTTTTGGAAAATGGCTGCGCTGGCAGCTTCGTCTTCTTGCCAGCATTGTTATTTGTGCCGTACTCATCGTGAGTGTTGCCGCACTGGGCGGAAAATTCTGGCCGAACTATGCATGGGGTGTTACCGCCGTATTTGCCGTAGCCATTATCTGGCTGGCGTCGCGGAAATAAACCACCTCCGCTCACCCCAATCCCGGCAGCCTGACCAGCCCGATGACCAGCAGATGGCCGGCATAGGCCAGATATTAGTTTTCCGTCGTAAATAAAAGGATGTTGATATGAATTCAGAACTGGATGAGCTCCCGTCTGTTGATGAAGAGTTAACCCATGAACTCAAGTATGCTCAGGCGATTTCAGCAGCCATGATCACAATTAGTCAGCAGCTTGCCGGTAGAATTCCTGTTGATGAAATTAAGCTTGACCACATTTACTATGAAGACTCTCAAGCAGCTAGCCGTAACTGGCGTCAGCATGGAAAGCGCCAAGAGATTGATCTTGAGTGGTGGCGTGAGCGACGTAATCAAACCAAACGTATAGACGTCAGCATTCGCTGCCGTGATTTCCTGTGCGGATTGATGCTGGCCCGACGGTCTCGGCAGCGGCTCTGTGTAACCTTGCGATATCTTGAGGGAAACCCTAATACTCACCCCCTGAAGGGTTTTGTCATGCCAATTGCGCTGATCGTCGCTGAAAGCTTTGCAAAGGAATATGACATCAGCCAGGTCAATATCAGCAGGCCAGCAAAGGGGCTGATTGAACGTTATCAGTCTTTTGGCTATGCGCTGGACGCTACAGATAAGAATCGCATAAAGCGTCATAATAAGCCTCGCGCCAAGCTAATGATCAAGACGATTTGACCTGCACTTTTTGGGTGTTTTATAAACAGGTATGTTAAAGTAGTAATAAGCAACTGATGAGGAGGAGTTTATGAGAGTAAGAAAAACCAGTGTGGCTAAAAGCACGGTGAAATCTCCCGCAGCCCATAATCGAGTGCTGAAAATCCTCAGCTCAGACACGGTACGCTCGGAGTATCAGGATGCTTTGAAGTTTGCAGTGTGGTTCAATACACGCAGATGTAAAAGTGGCGGAGGCATCCTTCCCGCAAATATTGTTAAAACAGTTGAAAAAGCTTCCCGGGATTATATTCTGGCTGGTCAGGCTAGGAACCAAACTCCTGATGAACTTAAACGCAAGGTATTGTTGGCGGGCCGTAAAAGCCGGAAGCAAACCGTCTGGACTCCTGATGTGGATCTGGAGGAAAAATACAGCTTGATGGCTGGCGTTCCCCGTAATGTAAAAGGCTAAAAGATGAAGTAGTTAAACCCGGCAAGGCACTGAGTAATCCTCAGTAATGGGTGTGTAAAACAAGCAAGGCATAGAGATGTGTGATCTACTGATTATTCCACTATTTCAATAAGTTCATCTCTATGCATGCTCGCTAAGTATGCCAGAAATTTTAAGGGGTGCTTTTGTACCCGTTCCATCAGTACCGACAGAATGCCCTCTTTATTCCACTACTGCTCTCATTCGTGGAGAGTCAAGACTTGACCAGTATCGGACGATAAGTACCGGATTCAGCACAAGTAAAGAACAAGATAAAACGGTTCGAACCTATCTTATGCAACACTGAACGTCACAATGATATCCCGCTGATATTCCGTCACGGCTGACACGACAACTTTCATTATGTGTCATTGGAATTCCCCTTTGTCGAAGTTAAAACTGCAGAAATGGTTCTGGCGATGCATCCTGTTGTTTAGAGGCGGGAGACACTTACTTTATCGGAAGATCAGCCATACAAAGGGCTTGCAACTGTCAGTATGATTTACCTGAAAGAACAGTACAGCCTGCCTTACCAGGCAGGCACTTTAATCAGAAATTATTGCGTTTTAATAAGCGTCTGACCTGCTCCGTGAGTTCCTGATACGATCCTTTAGCTTCAATGTGTTCCAGCCTGCTGAGCAGCACCTGTTCTTCACCCAGAAATTCCCTTAACTGAGAAAGACCGAGCGCCTGATAATATCCGGTGGCTGAGCTGATACCGTTATATCTCAGACTCAGCAAAAGATTAAGAAAGGATTCATCATTCTGCATCTCTTTCCCGATCCAGGATTTCACCGTTTCCAGGCCGCATATATCCCTCCAGGCCCAGATATAGGACTGAAGAGGGTATCCCGGCTGGATCTGACTCATGATGTCCGTCCCGTTCAGTCGGGTGGCCAGGAGTGTTCGTAATGCTTCCATCTCATCCAAGGTAAACAACCGTTCGTCTTCACTGACTGCACGGTCGCCTGCCAGTCCGTGCATCCAGAGCAGATGCCGGAAATAATCGGCTATCCAGCGCCAAGACTTACCGGTCTGCAGCATGCGGGATAACTCACTCCGCGCGCCATCATGATCATCTTCACACATTCTTTTCAGCAAGCGATCGGCGACACTGTTGATATCGATATCCCAGGTGCTGAAAAACCGGTTCCTGGCAACATAGGAGCTGATCACCTGGTCTCCGTGTTCACAGAAAAATTCCAGCAGACCGGCACACTGAGCAGACGTTCTGCCCACGATCATGGGCGAGGTCATCTGGCTGATGATGTGTTCAAACCAGGTCTGTGAAGACACACCTCTACTGGTGATTTGCTTCAGCAGTTCGTGAGCCAGTTCCGGTCGCTGTTCGGGAGTGCCGCTTTTGCGGAACAGTTCATCAAAATAAGCCGGAGACAGCACGTTCTGAGGTGAGGAAAAGGCAAAGTAATAGCGCCAGTAAGCGGTGCTGCCAAGACGCCTGCTGGCTGTCATTGTCGCCTTCTCTTCTTCAGGAATCCGGCCAAACAGGGTCAGGTTGTCCACTTTATTACCGGTGATCCCCGGTATCCAGTGTCCTAGCGACGTCGCTGATTTCGCTTGTGAAGAGCGGAAACGGGACAGGTAATCACAAAGGGTCCGAGCCAGATCGTGTCTTTCCTCTTCACTGACGGTACCGTCTCCGGATTCCACGACGGCACGTTCAGTCAGGTACTCCTCAGCCCAGTCATACAGCCCAGGATTGGTGGTGCGTATCAGCTGAAGAAAGCATAAATCAGGTAAGTAAACGTAATCCCGTAAGCCACCGTATCGGAATACGAGTCCGTTCAGCGCTAACTGTACCTCCCGGGGGGTCTGCAGGCTCGTACCGTAAAGATCCATTAGCCGATACAGATCGTTTTTAAGTGTCTCATCGGGTTCTGCATGATTAACAGATTCATATAACCGGATGGCGCCGGAAATAAACTCACGGCGCAAATCGAAGCTTTCAGGTCGCGGCAGACTGAATGACAGGGGAATAATTTTCTGCAGATATAGCTGCCCATCCCTGACTGACAGACCGTGCTGCACAGCATGTGCCAGTACGTCACGGTCGTAGCACATCACATAGCGGAAGCGTGAAAAATCAGCCACCGAACGTACCATGCGCAGTACCTCCACGGCCTGAGCCGGCTCAAGCCGATCCAGATCGTCGATGATGACGATGAAGTTAGTCCCCGTTTCCGCAATTTTTTGCTCTATCTCCTGCCGAATTTCGCTGGTTGTCCTGATTCGCAGGGAAAGATCCGTCTCCGCCAGGGCCTTCATACCTTTCGCGACCAGTCCGATTCCTGGCAGGAAGTCACCTGCTAGTTCAGTTAGCGGAGCTATTCTGCGTGAGGTCTGCTGGGCATAATTAAGCACATTCCGTACCAGAGGGGAAACCTGACCGGCTGCGGCTTTATATGAAGTATCCAGCTCGGCCAGCCGAGCGGCCACGGTCAGGAGCAGCGCAGCAACAGGGCTTTCATCCGGCGACATCAACCAGGGAGAGAAGGTTAGAACCTGTGTGTTTTCAGGCATGTGTATTTTCAGTTGTTCAATCAGCAGATTAAGGAGGCTGGTTTTCCCCGCCCCCCACTGTCCCTCGATACCAATCACGGTACTGATATTCTCATCCAGCGCACTGATGCTGTGGGCCAGTCCATCAGCTATCGCTGTAAAACCGTATCGATCGTCCCCTGCGGTTCGTACCGGGCCTTCAAAGCCGGCCCGGGAAAATGCTGTTCCGGTTGCCATTTACAAGTCTCCGTACAGGCAGCGCAGCCCGATCAGAGCCTCCGCCAGCGAGCCTTCATCACACCGCGTGGTTAGCTCCCGGACCAGCGTTTCAAAGGCCTCCCCCGGCAAAAAAATCCGTAGTCCGTCGATACCGAAAAATCCCTCTGTTGATACGTTTCCGGGGGGAGAGAACATCACGCGCCCGCCCTGGTGACCGTGCGCCAGGGCTTCCGGAAACCGGGCGTACAGCGAGAACAGGCCCAGCAGTTCGGAGAATACTTCCCAGCCGTACGGTACCACGAAGTCCTGGCCGGTGATCAGCAGGTGCAGCCGCGGTGTCTCATACCAGGCACCCGGGCGAACTCCGGGGGGCTGGCCGTCGATGCGGATCCCGAGGCGCAACGTGCCGGCCTCAATGGTTTCCGTTACGGCCGGGATCACCGGACGCAGCTCCTGAGCCAGATCTCTGGCCTTCTCCTCACTCCAGTCCAGCCCGCGTAGGATCAGCGGGAAAATGGCCTTAAGACGCGTCAGGGTGAAAATCTCTGCGAGCTCACTGTCAGGAATATCTGCGAGGGTAAAACAGTCGCTTTCCAGCGGACGCAGTAGATGCTCGGCATACATCTGGTCCACGACCGGGCGCAGCTCTGCCCGGAAGGCGTCAAATTCTTCCGTCCAGTTTTCACCGGCCAGCCTGAAAATCCCTTTAAGGTAATGGCCGTCCACCGGACGATCGTGCTCCACCTGCCAGGACAGCAGATCGCGGGTGATGTCGAGCAGCGTGCCCAGGGCCGGGAGCGTGGCCAGCCTGCTCTGCCCGCGCAGGAAGGCCTCCCTGGCATGAACCAGCACAAAGCGAAGCTCGTCGCGGGAGGGCGTTGACGTACCGAAGGTCTGACCCAGAATGATATGCCGGTACAGCTGCCGGACCGTGGCCTCCGGATCGGCGATGAGCTGAAAATACCCGTCGCCGGTGGCGGCCGTTTTCAGGCCGTCATCGAGGAAGCGTTCGGCCAGCGCATTGACCGAGGTATTTTCGCGACCGGCGCGCACTTTCAGTGCCTCGATCAGCTTTTTATGAAACCGCAGGTTAAGCTGGCTGAGCATCATCGTTCCTTTTATATTTTCTTTATCTATCATGCTAGCATAGCATTTATTTAATGCGTTATTAATTTATCAATTGAATCTTATAATTGTGATGTGACATAAGATTTTGAAAGTGATGATGAGATTGCTACACCTGCCCCGTACTCTTCTTATTTATCCCGAGATCCGAAACCCCCCATAACCGGAAACTGATGACATGACCACAGGGAGAGATGAAATGGTAGACATATTCCAAGAGATTTAAATTTGCTTAAAGCTTATTATCCAGAGAATTTCTTACAGCTAATTCAGGGAAACTATGTTTGGAAAACTCCTCAAAAGTGTCTCATGGATGTTCAGGAACGAACTTCACCGAAGTCTGAAATCCAACCGAAGCCGCAAAAAAATTAGCTGGAATATGTGGGAAAGGATACTGGTTGCCTGCTCAACGCACTACGTCTGGGCCATGCTTGTTCTCTGGGCTGTTGCAGCGGGCGCTGTCATGATAGCTGAGCGTTTCCGCCCGGTATTTTGTCCGTTTGCGGTTAAACATCTTAAAGGGATTACCACCCTTTCCGGATGGATGTCTAATTTACTGGGCAGTCAACTGACTATTATAGGTATCGTATTCCCGCTGGTCGTAGGTCTAATAAGCGTTCTGTTTCAGAAAAAATCAGCAAGGATTCATATTCAGTCAGCCTATCAGCTGCATTCCGGATATATGTTTTCTGGCCTGAGCGGCCTGTCACTTGCCGCATTTATTCTGTTAGGCGGTATGACGCTATCCTTCGGGGACAGATATATTAATGCCGCATTTGCCGTAACAGCTTTTGTATGGATGCTGTTCAATATCATTCTGTCCATATGGTTCTTTGTCACCAGTCTGAACGTGCTGGATGAGGGCAAACGCGACCGACTAATGAAGAAGTATTTTCTGTCACAGATAGTAAATGTCTATATTCATAAGTCATACATTCAGGCCTGGTTACGGCATCCCGGCGCTTACATCGGAGAGGCTTACCTAAAAAATATTAAAATACTTCCTTACTATATATCCGGAAAGGAAGATATGAACCACATAAAATGTCATATCAACAAAAATGATGTTGTACTTGATATCTATACCCGACCACTTCTGTTTCTGCTGAGGAGATTAAGAGCGGCGTCCGGACAGGATGCAAAGATTATACTTCTGCCCTCATCCGGTGATAGCCAGGGGGAATTGACAATATTATCTTCAACCGGCGTCCAGCCTCCATCGAGACTTTGGTACTGGTTATACCGTCATTGCATTGTGACTGGCCAGCCAGAGAACATTCATAACCAGGATGATATTACCCTGGATTTTTTTGGTGAGGCATACGATGCGCTTAATGATAGGAATATAGGTATTTTCAGAACTAGTGTTGAACGATTAACAGACACCTATGCTTCCATTAAACGGAGTTTCATTTATGCGGATGGTAACTATCTTGATGAAATAAAAGAATCAGGGTTCAGCCATACGTTTAGCGAGTCATTTCATTATAATCTGAGGATGTTTTTCAGGGAAACGGTTAAATCAACAGAAACTTCTGGCGAATATTTTTTTGAAGCAATGTATATTCCATTACAGGTTATAAGAAAGTCTGAAAGTACGAGCTTCACCGACTTCAAAAATTTTATGCTTTCTCTTTTTCGCGTATGGCATGTACTTAATGAATGGAAGGCCGGTCTGGGTGTCACACTTTCGGCCAGTCAGGAGCAGACACACCAGGAACTTATCCGCAGCTTTATCGGCCTGTGGGAAGGCTGGAATATGGGACTAGTTATTGGTAAGCCCGAGGGCGATGATTTTGCCGGCCGCCTGCTACTCCATCTGCATAATACCGTCCGACTGCTTATACCGCCAGTAGTTGCCGATAATGATTATGCCGCTCGATATGCTCATGATGTTCTTGGTCTATGGTATGAACAAAGCCGTTTTACACGGCACTGGGAGGAAGAGTATCGCTGGCACAGCTTCTTTCTGACCCCTGATTATCTTTACAAGAAGGAAACTTGCAAGGAGTGGAATGTTGTGCTCAGGGGAGATTCATATAAAAAAGATGCTGCATTATCCATCATTTTTAAAAATGCGTTAACTGATATGCGCCTGTTGATATCGGGCTATCTTATTGCACATTTTGAACCTCGGGAAAATATAAACTTATCTGAGCTGATTAATCACCTTATTACGTCAGAATTATATGAAGATAGAGACACCTTTGATACGTTAACCTCCCCACTAAAAGCTGCCGCCGATATCATTGATATTATATTGAGAATTGAACACGTTAACACTCATACAGATAATAACTGGTATCACGGCTTGACAGAAACGATTGAAGTCATGAACTCTTTCAATGAGCGCCCTTATATTTCAGGGCGTATCTATTCAGAAGTCAGGGCGGATTTAGGAAGTCTCTACGGGGCATTTGCCTTGCTGGCTATAAAACTCGCCAGTTCCTCAGAACAGGTTACGCAGCAGGTTAATGAAGCCCTGGCAGGAGGATTGTTTTCCTATTCCAGCAAAGTCAGAATAATTTCCGTATTGGAAAAACTGAGGCGGGATCCTTCAGTTCCATATCAAGGTTATATCATTTCAGAGGCAGATTATGCAACGAACGTGGTTTTCTTTAATGATCTTCTGGATAAATATATTGATGTTTTCAACCGGAGCAAGAAAGCTGATATTATTGCTGCCGAAGTAGACTTGGAGAGACTCAGAAATACCGATATCCGTCTTACAAACGAACTTCCTAATGCATTGTCTGAAGATTCTTTACTTACACATTTCAGGTTTACTGATAATTCAGAGTGTAATCGTGACATGCAGATGAGATGTATCAGTGCCAGTGTTTCCAAAGAGTATGTTGCCAGAGAACTTAATGATAATTTCTACGGGGATTACCCCTCTGTATCAGAGGTGAAAGATAATATACTCCACAGAATGCATTATTTACTGGGACAATCAGAAGCTGAATTAATCATGGAGGTTAAAAGCTTCGAAGCGATGCTAAAAGAAGTCGCGAAACGGTCAGCAGATCAGAAGAATTATATTCTCGTGATATATGGTTCTCGCTACAGTAAAGAACTGAGGGAACTGGTATATCAGCGGGAAACACATGACTCGTTTGACATACATGTTGATGTCTCATCCAGAGGTAGCCTTTCTCTGCCCTTCAGGATCAATAATTGTTTGATTTACCAGGTGCGTAACTCCAGACAGGAGTATTCACTCATGGTCAGCAATGAATGCTTTGGTGAGCTTAGACTGTTCAAGTATCCGGACGGTACTCTCTTCAACACATTCTACCGCATCAGCGAAGATCCGCTTGAGGGCCTGAGGAAAACGCTCTGGGAAATGGACATGCAGATAAAAGGTTCACTTGTGGCCCGATTTAAATATATCTGAGTATAAGTGACCTGCCCCCGTTGATTACCACACCGCAATGTTCGTAATGGCTTCGTTTGACCCTGATCCCGGGCATGATCCAGCCGTAATGCCGTAAGCAGGAATAACCGGCTTCAGGCTGGCTGCATATTCTTGCAACCGGCAGACTGCTCAGCAAATTCAGATGGCGTCATCCAGTCAAGTACAGAATGGGGACGTCTCTGGTTCTAGTGGCAAGAACTGAAGTACACCCGAATCGAAGGATCATACTGAATATGTACGGCACCACTGGAAATGTATTCTGGCCATAAAAGCAGGAAAGCCTGGGAGCAGCTGTGATATTCAGCGCAAGCACCACCCAACCCTGAAAAGCACTGCTGCTCCGGGCCAGAGACCTGGTACTGCATTTACGTACAAAAGAATGTCGTAACTAAGATAATGTTGCAGTGAAATTTGTTGCTGAAAGCACAGCATCCAAATGCCCTGATAACCGCTCAATCGCGCCGGCACGCTCTGCATCTCAGCTGATGATGGCTTAAGGCAGTGAATTGTTGGTTGCTGTCGACGCCAGCCGCGCGCACTGCTGCCGCATGCCAGCAAAAATACATTCAGCCAGTTCTGATGGAAACGACTCAGGAAGCAATGCTGACACACCTTCAATGACCTCTGGTGTTCTGGAAATAATTTCTTCCATCATGGACTCAACCTGTCGTCTCCCCAGCCCGGTTAATTCCCCATGATGGATCCAGTGTCTGCGTTGGATCTTACTGAGGTGATAATAATTACTGCTACCGCGAACTGCCATTGCCAGTTTGCATTTCTGCCAGGGGATCTGATGATTGCCATGACCAATTACAGGCCATGCTGATAAAACATCATAAAGCGGCGTAAGGTGATAACGACTTTGTGGTTGTATAGTGATACTGAAATTTTTGGCATGCCCGTCAGTGGCCGCTATCAGCCAGAAAATGATTTGCGCCCTGAAGAACTGCGTTTTGTCCTGGTCAGCCCGATCTGAATGACTCAGGATGTCCATAATATCAGAGATTCCCGGCCCACCATCTGACTGGTATTTCCGCAGCGGGGAAACTCCCATTGCCTGACACATATCTTCCTGTGGCAAGCGAAGGATCCACTGACGATCGCCTGACCATCTTCTGTCAAAACGCTCAACTACCAGTGCCTTCTGCTCTTCAAACTGCGCTATCTGCGTTTTAGCTACAGGGATCCCGTACTGTTCCAGAATTAAAGAACATAACCATTCATTTTCAACGGACGTACTCATATCCGCGCGCATGTTACCCACCAGCCCAAGCGGCAGCTTGAAGATATGTGTCGTGGGCGTGTTACCTTCTGGTAAGCACCATTTTCCCTGATGCCACAATAAGGCCGTTTTCTCCTGCGCTCCGGCAATGGATAAACGCAAATCCTCAGTATCACCCTGACGGCCAGGTAATAATGCCACTGTGGTATTTCGCAATATCGTGGCGATGCCGGCTTCAGACAGCGGCCGGTAATTGACGGAGAATAAACTGGTGGGTTCCTCGCCAACGTTCAGTAACTGTATTGCACCCACACAGTCTCTTCCCAGCTCAGCAAGCAGATCAAAAGGTTCAAGGCTTTCAGCCTGGTAACGCATTGCTAAACGCCTGCGAATACCTTCACTGTCCGGTAATAAATTATCAAAATAGTTGCGGACAATATCACCGCGCCAGTGCTGATTACCGGGAGTAAAGGGCAAGGAGAGCGATAAAGGTCTCCCCTGTTCATCAGCAACCCACTCCGGAAGGTATTGCAGCGAATCTTCACCTCTGACTTTTTCCCAGAACCCCACCCGGATGCCGTTCATCCATATCGCTAAACGCTGCTGTTTTCGAGACATATCGTCACCATTTTTCCCGTCTGGCAGGTAAAACGTCCTTATTATCTGACACCGCCGATTCTGTCGCTGTTGAAGGGGATCCGGAGGAAAGCGTCATTTCAACACCCAGAATGGTAAATACCCTGAATAACCGCTCAATACTGGCGCTGCCGGGATTCGCTTCCAGGCGAGCATAAGTTTGCTGCGTGACACCTAACCGTTCAGAAACGTCTTTTTGCGTCAGCCCGTTAGCTTTACGGAAACCAACCAGTAATGGTCGTAGCTGATTCAGGGTTTTCAATGGGTAAACCGTGTTCATTATGCGTTACCATTGTTATCAATGCGGGTACAGACTACAGGCTGTTTTTTCACAATACACCCTGTAAGCTGTAAACACAACAATACAACTTATAAGCTGTTAGTGCAATAAAACGCCCTATAAGCTGTAACTGAGGCTATATCGTCAGTTTGAATCGACACGGGTTCAACAGACACCTCAGGGTCATTTAAGATGGCTGAAAGAGAGGTTCCCGGAGCGGTAAGCGTTATCCCGAAGAGTTTAACCAACAGGCCCCAGCGGCAGTTCAGCCCGGAAGCACCGCAGGAAGCAACGGATGAATGTTGGGTAACGGGCATACCTTACATCCGCACCCACGAAGGCTGGCTGTAATGTTAGTTTGAACGTGCCGCAATTACTGAAAATGTTTCTCGTGAGCATATCCGTAATTAAACGCTGGGCTAACGGGAAATCCGTATTGCTTCAAGCCCGACACGTTGCCCGAATGAAAGCTCTAAGGTATTTCCATCAGGGTCTGCAAAAAAAACATAATAGCCGACCGGATCACCCAGGTGTTCCGGTGCTTTCCTTAATACACCGTCAGCTATTGCCATAACGGTTTTACGATCAATTTCTTCGCGAGTTGCGCAGGCAACGCCAAGGTGACCAAAATTACCCAGCGGTGTATCAGTGATGGTATCCGCCTGTACCAGCACCAGCGCAAATGGGCGTGTATGATCGCTTAACCACGCAACCTTGCGGGCTTCCGGGACGCCAGGTTCGCGCATATGTATAACCTCCATGCCGGCATAGCGGCGATAGAAAGCAATACTTTTGTCCAAATCCCTGACCATAAATGCAACATGTGTAAACCCCACATCAATATCTTTCATACTCAGAATAACTCCCAGTTATCTCGTGGAAGGCATCATAAAAGCTCAAGTTAACTTTGGGTCAAGAGGCGGATTAAGCTCCACAGATAACTAATATTTGTAGTGTCGCCGTACGTCAGATTCTGCGCTCTGCATGTCCGGTCTCTGCAACGTAAAATATCGGTATTCACGCATTCGCATGCCCTGAGTCACCACTCTCGTGGTGCACATGAATAACGTTGACGTTGCGGCAGGAAAAACGAGTTAATTTCAGGCCGGTTTTCAGGAAACTCTATGATGCGTGACAACCTCCCTTCCCGGACACTCTCCAGTTCGCTCCTCCCTCAAAATCCAGATCGCAGGACAGGCAGATGGCGCGGTTGTTTCCATTTTAAAAAATGGCAATGGTTCTTATAATTTTCTCCTGGCCAGTCGGCTTTAAATGCGCCTACGCGCGTATAAACAGCACTTACTTATTTTGACTGCAAATAATTATAGTGTTATTTCCTTCGCTTGTTGCATCGCCTGAATCTAAAAAAAAGAGGTATTTTGAACCAATCAGATATAATGGTACCGCATTAGAATTACCACACGAAATTATAACAAGTATGATTACAAACCAGGTCTGTTCAGATATCGATGCAGATAATATGTGTATTTAAATCTTATATCACCCTGCCTTATTTTTCTGGTGGCATCGCCTAAGTGTTATATACCTGTCGATGCTCACCGTAGAAGACAGGCAGAGCGGTATAAATAGCTCTAATACATTATATTAAAGCTCTTCCATTTTCCTTAATTTCATGTAATCAACAACTCTTCCATCTTTTTCATAGATAGTATGCAAAACAAACCCGTAGGGCTTACAGTATAAATAATCGTTTCTGTCTTTACGCTGACTATTCTTATTATCCTCTTCTTCTATTCGCGTATGTAAAAGGCAGTTTTTCCCTTCGCGGACGGTCAACTTAAACATATCAGAAATTTTGATATTTCTGTTAAAAGTCGGTAACGGAGCCACAATAGTACCTACGGACTTATCCTCATAAAGTTTATCCAGTTCAACTGTTCTTGGGATGGAATATCCATACTTATACTGCTCATTCTCGTTATAACCCGCTACTATAATCACATCCTTTTCCACGGTGAATGCTCGCCGAGAACTGGAGCGCTGTACCATTTTTTTTGATTCACTAAACTCTTTCATTCCAGCGGGTGTTAATAATTCATAGAAATCGTCTGTGATTAGGCCATTATTATATTCAATAATACTTACGGTATCTTCAATAAGTTCTTTGTTTAGAACAATATATCCATAGACTGCTCTGACCTGGCCGTTGAATGCCTGAGGAGTAATATATTCGCTTAAATCGACACTTTCCCCTCTACAAAAGGAACTTGTAAAAGAGACTACCAGAAACAATATATATTTCATACTTTTCATATTTGCAAAATAAAAACTCATGAAAACATCCTTATTTTAGTGTGCTTTTTTTGTTTTGCTGCAAAGGGCCTCAAAAACAGCCTCATTTTGAACTGGATATAAAACCCGCCCCATAGAAACAAGTTCACCCTTTTTATCAACTTCGATACTTTGCACAAAGTAACTGTAAGCGGTCATTTTTCCATCACCATTTTTTGCAGCAAATTCGCCACATACCGCACCGGTTAATCCATCAATATCTGTACGATGACCGCCGAAGCTTACATTTCGTGTTTGTAAACTTTCGGGCATTTTTACATCCTTTTTCAGGTTCTGTTCGGTGTAAAAAATCGCCTTATCCATCATTTCGTCGTTAGTTAACGTTTTTTTATGGAAGAAAGTTATTGACACTATTACAACGATAATTCCTATCCCAATGAGTAATTTCATAGCATTCCATCGTCCCGTTCAAAATAAAGGCAAAGTCGGGTTATCGGCAGTGAGACAGATTTTTTTAGAGAAAATACTGTTGTTCATAATCCAGGCATAAACTGGAATGTCACATACGCATACCTGACAGGTAATTCGGGCATTACACGGAGGGGAATATCAGCGATTCATCACGCCCCCTCACAGAGAAAGATTTTAACGCTGGAATGATCGCAGACAGCTTGCGACTCTGAGGCAGTACCCACACCAGTAGCGGTACTGTATATCGCAAGTGAACAGCCTTCTACAGGTGAGACTCAACACCGCTTTGCCTCACGCCAGCACTGTCTCCATCCTGTATTCATCAAACGCGGGCTCATAATCGGTGATAAATATTGACTCCAGAGGCAGCTGTTGAAGCGCAGCGGCTGGCTGTTAGCCTTAAACCGCGTGTGACCTGTTTCCTGTTGATCACCACACCGCAATGTTTGACAGGGTGCGGATACAGCTCTGGGGCGGTGGCTGGCGGTACTGTGCCGATTTGTTACGGTGGGTGCGTTTGAGCCTCAGGGACAGACCCAGCTCATCCCAGAGACAACAGATACGTTTATGGTTATCCCTCCCGCCTGAGCAGGATATGTACCCGTCGGTAAACGTCATGCACTCGGGTTTGCGTGATCTCGCCAATACGCAGGCACAGCGCACTGTCGTCTGCTGCCAAAGCGCTTAGCGGAACGAACTGTGGCTGATCTGCAGCGTAAAACAGATTTGCCGTTCGCTGGCTCCGTAACGCGCCTGCTGCTCCCTGCCCTATTCAGGCAGCCTTGCCAGCGTCAGTTCCTTTTTGTCTGCACGTCCTGAAGCATTGTCTTGTCAGGGCTCAGATTGGCCACCCATTTCTTCAGCCGCAGGTTTTCCTCTTCCCGCAGGCGCATATGCTTCAGTTCCAGGGGCGAAATGCAGCCGTATTTCTTGCGCCACGTACAGAACGTGGCACCGGAAATGCCTGGCTTACAGCAGACCTCCGGCACCGGCGTGCCCAGCTCAGCCTGCCTCAGGGCAAAGACAATCTGCTTTTCTAAGAATCGTGATTTTGTCACCGGGAGATTTTTTTCGCATATTCAAGCAGAGCATACCTATGCTCTTCTGTAGCAGAGGCATACAATAAGGTTAACTCCGCAAGGCCATCATCTTCTGCATAGAAATATGCCAGTGGCATCCTCAGCGCCTCTGCCAGCTTTTGCACAATTTCTGTGCCTGGTCCGTGCACACCTTTTTCATATCTGTTGATGCGTGTACTGGCGACAAATTCATCGATGCCCGCAGCAATACCCAGGCTCTTTTGAGAAAACCCTCTTGCCAGTCGCGCCTGCTTCAGGCGTCGGCAAAAAATGTCGTTGTAATGATTAGGAGTATTCATAACTACGATAATCGTAGTTTTCACTTGCTGCTGATACTACGAATAACGTAGTATCACGCTGACAGGTAACGGGCAGCATGAACGCTAACCATCTTTTTCTGATAACACACTTAACATCTGTCGTGATGCTTCCAGCAATTGATGCTGGGACTCGGTAGGAAGAGCTGCAAAATTGAGGATCAGTTCTGCCAGATTCTCATCTGCGGCAAACAGCCATGGTAAGGGGACTTTAAGCACATTGGCTATTCGCGCGGCAGTCTCCATATCAGGCTCATAAACGCCCTTCTCATAGCGGTTAAAACGGGTGCTCGCGCCATCAGGATTGACATCAGCAGCGATCCCTACGGCAGCCTGAGAAATCCCTAAGCGCTGCCGCGCTTCTTTTAAGCGGCGAATGAAAACATCGCGTTGTCTATATTTTTTTTCCATAACTACGAGATTCGTAGTTTTTTAATTACTTGGATACTACGAAAAACGTAGTGTAAGGATACAAAAGATGAATAAAATAACTGCTCAAGACTGGCATCCCGCCGACATTATCGCCGCACTGCATAAACGTGGCACCAGCCTGGCGAAGCTTTCACGCGAAGCGGGTCTCGCCTCCTCGACACTGGCGAATGCTCTGACTCGCCCATGGCCAAAAGGCGAGTGGCTGATTGCCAGGGCGCTGGACGTTCCGCCAGCCACAATCTGGCCTGCACGCTATCTCACTGCCGGAGATAAACGTAAACCACGAAAGCCTCTGGTTGGTTTCGTTATCAACCCTGCGGGAAAAAAGTTGTAGTGACACGCTTAATTTGGCCACCCGAACAGAGGTGATATGCTCACCTCATAACAACACCGGTGTCTTAATGGAAAGCATAAATTTCAGTGCAGAATTTAAATGAGAATCCGCTTTACCAGCCCCCGACCAAACTTTACAGAGAACAGATCATTCCGGTATGGCTACATGCTAAGTCTCTGATGAAAAAAAACCGACAGATAAGGTCGGTTTTTTGCTCCTGTCTGTCTTCCCAACTTACTATAACAGTATCTGATATTCGCTTAATGCTTTCACGGTCATGGGCAATCCTTGTCGCTGTAGTGCCTCCAGATAACCATTGACACCAAAAGGCGGGTTTTTTAATGATGTCCTGGCCATCTGAACGACTTTAAGCACTATAGCGGAGTTAAGATCAAACAAATCTGCTATAAATTCATCGGGATGAATGGCCTCTATATCATACCGGGAGAGCCTGTCGGCCGGAAAATCTTTAAGATTGGCTGTGACTATCACATCTGAATTCGATCTTATCGCTGCGGCCAGCACATGCCTGTCATTAACATCCGGTAAATCAAGGCCTGGGATAAGTGTTTCGTACCCGGTAACATTAGCGTCAGGCAATGCTTTGTTCATTAAAAATTCAATATGCTGGAGCTTTACCGCTGTCAAGTCAGGATCGTTAAGCAATAAATTTCGCTGCCATTCATTATGAATTTCTACAGTCCATTTTGGTTGATAAATCCCTGCGATACCAAAACGCATAAGTAGATCCCGTAGTAGTGATGGATAAAGGACACACGCATCAAGTACTACGGGATAGGGGGAATGATTCATTAGTAAAACCCGAGCTCCTGGCTTCGGTCAGTCAACTCCTGCATGGCTTGCAAACTTTCTTTTTCTCGCTGTTCTTTATAATGCATGAGATCAGCAAAAAGCACGCGGCGATGACGACCTGTTTTATGAAAAGGCAGCTGGCCCTCTTCCAAAAGTTTCACCATATGAGGACGCGAAACGTTAAGAATATTTGCCGCTTCCTGGGTCGTTAACTCAGCATGCACGGGCACAACCTGCACGGCATTACCTGCTGCCAGTTCGCCCAGGATACTCATCAGAATAGTCAGAGCCGAAGTAGGCAACTCGATCTGATGCGCAGTTTCATTTGCATCCTGAATTGATATTTTTTGTGTTTCCAGTTTTGTAGACAGATAGGTTGCAAGCTGCCGCTGTCCACGTATTGCTGCCTCTTGTTCCTGTGGAGCCGGTAAGCTCAAACTGTTCAGAGGAGTAATTTTCATTTCAGTATTCCAGCAGTTTCGTCGGTTTCGTCGGTTTCGTCGGTTTCGTCGGTTTCGTCGGTTTCAGTAGACTAATTATCATTACATAGCAATGATAATCGAAATAAACGAAAATCGCAATATTCGAAAAAAGAATTTCGGTATGGAACTGGCATCATCTAAATGCCTATGACCCCGCGTCGAATACTTCTGCAATGCAGATTGTGGAAACCAGTGCGCCTGAAGCTCTTTTCCCGCATTCAGGCTCTGTCAGCCAATTCGAAAATACCACGGCGTCAAATACGAATCCGCTGAAGCCAAGAAGACGACCAAGTCTTTGAACTATAAGTAGAAGGGATTTTTCATGAAGCCTGTTGGTCTGAAATTTTATGAAGATGATGAAGGAACTTCTGTAGATTTGGTTCTGTCGGCATTCGGTTCCGAGTCCGTCCAGTGCATAAATTTGGAAGCGGATACGGCCGATGAAAAAATGAAAACCGACATTGAATTTCTTATTGAAAAGCAGAACGAATTCTGCCAGAAAATTACAGCTGAAACCCGCGCATACTGCAAACGTGTGTATGGCTCAGCCGCAGAAGATATCGTATTGGTGAAGGTTTATCTTTCTCCTGATGAGAAAGGTGATTTCGGGTTCATGTTTTCAACCGGTTTAGATCAGGAACATGGGATAGGTATAAAATTTAAGAGGCTTGAGCTAAAAAAAATTGGTAGCAGCGAAACTGCTTTCTTATAACTTTCAAGTGCAATCTATGAATCGCCACAGGTTTAACAGACGCCTCGGAGTCATTTAATATGGCTAAATCAGCATTCCATGATGATGTAATGGTTCAACTCATTAAGGAAGATCCGGATTTCGCGCCTGTCTACCTTCATCAGGCGTTCATTGAAATCGATGAAGACGGTGGATATGAAGCGTTCGTGCTCGCATTACGCCACGTTATTGAGGCAAAAGGGGGAATGACAGCGGTAGCTAAACGCGCCGGTATGTCTCGCGAATCGCTTTATAAATCGCTTTCTCCGAAGGGCAACCCGTCATTTCGCCGCGTAGCCGCTGTTGCGGCTGCAACTGGTTACCCGATCTCCCGTATTGCAACAGCGAAAATGCCTGTTCCCGCTTAACTGCCCGGAAATACAAACAAATCCGCCTCGGCGGGTTTGTTGTTTCCCTGATCAACCATCTTACTAATGGTTGCCCCGAATACACTCACTCTTGATCTCTACTATTATCCTGAAAAAGATAATCAGCGACAACGAGATAAGGCCACTGGCGTCGTAATGTCCACACAGCATGCCGCCAGTTGAGTGACCCCGTCACAAAAATCAGCAAGCTTACGTTTGCCAGCAATGAAAGGGGTTTGCTTCGAAAGCTTGTGTAGCCAGGTAGTATTGCGCCGGTATCGTACCCCGTTTGGTCGCAGGCGTATGGATCCGGTAGCTTTCTCACCCCGGGTACAGTAAAGAAAGATCCTCATCCGCACGCATCCCCTCCCCTTTCTCCTGAGAAGATCGTCGCAGCAAGTCGCTGTTGCCTTGCCAAAAGCAGCGCTTCTCTTAAGGCTGACCAGTGAGCAATATAGCCGAAAGTTGGACAGTTCATTTCGGCATGCATGCAGACGCCTCGACTGTATCAGAATGATTACTCACGTATTTCCTGCATTTATCCGTCAATGAGAAGTATAAGCTGTAGTGAGCAAATGCTTACTGCAGCTTATATCATAAGCTATAGCGAGTGAGGATCCCCTTCGGTTACGAAACATAAGCTATAGCCAGTACATAAACTATGGCGAGTAATTCACTTGCTATAGCTTATATGGCTCTTGCTCATACTATTTATTTAAAATAAAAGATGCCTTACTTACTGGCATTAATAGTAAGTGAGTGCTTACAAACATAAAGAGATAAGCTATAGCGAGCAGATTCATTTGTGGCATGTTGATACATAAGCTGTAGTGAGGATCATCGCGTAATGATGCGGGAAACATAAACTATAGCGAGTAAATAGTAGTGATAAGGTACTGTCCGGAGAACATGGTTAGCGAAAGTGCTCGCCAGGGAATATGTATAAGCTGTAGTGAGCACTGAATCTGTCAGTACTCACTGGCGGTGATAATTGATTGGGAGATACTCGCTATAGCTTATTGGGCTACTTATTACGGAAGAGTTTTTCCAGGTCATCCATGGTGATGCCAAGCTTTTCAAGGAGCTGGAGTTTTTCGCTGAGCTCGGGATCAGGCGTATTTGCCGGGCTGCCTGGCAGCTTAGGATTCTCTTCGCTGGCGTCTTTGGGGGCTTTCAGCTTGGGTCGGCGGTAATGTACGTTAAACAGTACGCTACGGCCGCGTTGCATCTCGGTGTAATCAAGGTAACCAATCTCTTTGAGCTGCTCCATAGCGCGGCGAACGGTCTGATTTTGCGAGAACACCGGTGATTTCAGGCTCAGTCTTGCTCTTAAGCGTGCCAGCGATATGGGTGCCGGATCCTTTGGCAGACTCTCAATAAAGGTATAGAGCGCCTGAGCCGATTCGCGGCGCTTCAGCGCATTGATCGCTTTAAGCTGAAGAAGTACTTTTTTATCGAATTCATAGAGTTCGAATAAACGCGGATCCGCCTGCAGAACCACAATATCCCGCTCGGTGTCATAGAATGCGGACTGTACCAGATGCGTTATATACTCTTTGGTGTGCTTTTCAGTCGTGCGGGAGAATGATATTACTGTACCTGCAATACGCTTCAGTGAGGGGCTGATACGCTCCCTGAGCTTGCGTGAGGACTGACTGGATGGGATGCCGCAGAGTTTGGCGAATTCAACGAAGGATAGCTGAACCTTATCGCCAATCACTTTATGTTTGGCAAAGGAGTGGATAATGCCGACCCAGGTTTTAAAGTCATTATCCATATCCAGCCTGGGACCTGTGATCTCGACTTTATCAAAACCCTCCGCTTTGGCCAGTGACAAACGGGTCAGTTCTTCGGTCGCATCCGTTTTTGATAATGTATTTTTTTTGCTATTTTTCAGAGACTTGAGCGTTGGAACGAAAACACCAAGTCGCATTAGTGCAACTGGCTGGACCGTATTATTAGCATTTGGAGTGAGAGTAATAAGTTCACCAGTAGACTTATCCACTTCTTCAAACAGCGTTTTGAGATCTTTGTTTTCGTTTTCCAAGACGAGCTCCGGATCTGTGGATCGTTGAGCGACGAAATCATCCTGATGTTTAAAAACACATCGTAGCTCAATGAAAAATCGCGTGGTTTTTACGCACAAGTTATACAGCCATTTACGGCTGCGATCTGACTATAGCTTATATTGTTTACTGGCTACAGCATAGATTTATCTCCTTGTAGTTTATATGATGCTTGTCACAGCTTATCTTTATCTCTCTATAGCTTATGACAACCCCCTCTCAGGCCAGTGCTGGCGCGGCTCTCAGCGATCGGGGATCTATTTGGATCTAATAGTGGATCTACTTTGGATCATTATTATTTGGATCTACTCAGTGGATAAGTGGATAACTCAACGGAATTCCAGATTTTTTCAGACATTCCATCATCTCAATCCGGCAGGAACACAGAGGATCTGCAATCCGATCGACCTGTGCTCAGGATCAGATTGTCTGCCCACTACCAGTAGCACTGACTGTTTTATCCCTCTGCTCATTCAGGAGCCCGATCAACAATTCTCTTACTATGCAGAGCCCGGTTCCGTTTGACCTCTTTAATATCGGTGTGCCCGACCCCTCTCTTCTTCCAATTTAGGGGCTCATTCCAGATTGATCAGCTATCCCTCTATAACCAATTCCTGAAAAAGCAGAAATGCGAACTCAACGCTGTAATTTCACATTAGATGTTTACTTTATCTCCTGTATGTAGCATTCTTGATTAAACTCATTAATCCTGCATAAAGGGAACTTTTGATGGACAGCTCCTCACAGCTACTGAAAGTTGCTCAGCGTTCTGAAAAAATGCTTATTGGTCTGACAGATCAGATTCGGGCGCAGAAGGAAGAACTGCAAGAAAACGTTTACTATCAGGTGTATGCGAAAGCAGCATTGGCTAAACTACCAAAGCTTACCCGTGCAAACGTGGATTATGCAGTCAATGAAATGGAAGAAAACGGCTACGTCTTTGATAAGCGACCAGCCGGAACATCGTCCAAATACGCAATGTCGATCCAGAATATCATCGATATCTACCATCACCGCGGTGTTCCGAAATATCGGGACAGACATCAGGAAGCGTTTACCGTCTTTGTAGGTAATTTAAAAGGCGGGGTTTCAAAAACCGTATCCACTGTTTCCCTGGCGCATGCCCTGCGTACGCATCCTCATTTGCTGTTTGAAGATCTGCGAATTCTCGTCATTGATTTAGATCCACAGTCCTCTGCAACTATGTTTCTGAACCATACTCAGGCTGTCGGGATTGTCGAAACGACATCAGCCCAGGCCATGCTGCAGAATGTGAGTCGGGAAGAGCTGCTTGAAGAGTTTGTCGTGCCTTCCATTGTGCCTGGCGTCGATGTACTGCCCGCCTCTATTGATGATGCCTTCATCGCCTCAAAATGGGCAGAGCTATGCGCTGAGCACCTGCCGGGACAGAATGAACACGCGGTGCTGCGGGAAAATCTGATCGATAAATTAAAGGATGATTACGATTTCATTTTCATCGACAGTGGTCCCCATCTTGATGCGTTTTTGAAGAATGCGATTGCGGCAGCGGATTTACTTCTGACCCCGGTGCCACCGGCACAGGTTGATTTTCACTCAACACTGAAGTATCTGACCCGTCTGCCTGAGCTGGTGGGCATCATTACCGAATCAGGTTATCCATGCCACCTGGTTGGCAATATTGGTTTTATGTCCAAGCTTTCTAATAAACCAGACCATAAGTTGTGCCACAGCCTTGCGAAAGAAATTTTTGGTGGTGACATGCTTGATGTTGCCCTGCCCCGCCTTGACGGTTTTGAAAGGTGTGGCGAGTCTTTTGATACTGTCATATCCGCTAACCCATCGACGTATATTGGCAGCAGCGAAGCGCTGAAAAATGCCCGTGTAGCGGCAGAAGACTTTGCAAAAGCTGTATTTGATCGTATTGAATTTATCCGGGCAAACTGAGGGATCTATGAGCACGAAAAGAACAACGATTGGTCGGACTTTTACCCCGTCGGCACTATCTGAGACTTTGTCAGACAGTGCAGTTGAGCAAATCTTTACCCTTTCAACCGGACGGAAAGCCGTCTTCACTTTGCAAACCATCCCGGCAAATGAAGTGGAAGGTAAAACTTACGTATTGCAGGAAACAAATGGCCGCGATCAATCCGGTCTGACTCCTGAATCACTGAAGGACATTACATCCACCCTTCGATTGCAGCAGTTCTTCCCCTGTATTGGTATTCAGCGTGAAGAAGGCATTGAGATTATCGATGGTTCCAGACGTCGAGCGTCCGCTATCCTGTGCCACACGTCGTTAAATATTATGGTAACCAAGTCTCTGATTTCTGCCGATGAAGCGCGGAAACTGGCTAAAGATATCCAGACCGCCAAAGAGCACAATATCCGTGAGATTGGGTTACGTCTTTTAGCGCTGAAAAACACGGGCATGAGCCAGAAAGAGATTGCCCGGCTTGAAGGGCTGTCGGAAGCAAAAGTTACGCGTGCTATCAAGGCGGCATCTGTATCAGCCCCGTTAGTTTCAGTTTTCCCGGTTCAGTCGGAATTAGGATTCGCGGATTACAAAACGTTAGGTACGCTGGAAGAAATGCTCAACGCTAAAGATCTTTCTGTTGAGGATTTACTCGAAACCACCGCTCCGGAAGTCAATATCATCCTGGCAGATGACTCACTTGCTGAAGACGAAGTCAAAAACAGAATTATCAAAATTCTGACACGTGAAACAGCGGCTATGGCTTCTCTTAAGGGCAAAGACAAAGCGGTTGTGACGAATCTGTGGTCTTTCCCGGACAAAGATCGGTTTGCAAGAAAGCGCAGTAAAGGACGCATGTTTGTTTACGAATTCAATCGATTACCGAAAGAACTACAGGACGAGATTGACGAAGCTGTAGCAAATGTTCTTCAAAAACATCTCTCTCCTGATGCGTGAATGATGTTTTTCGCCAGTGAAATTTCACATATAACTTTTTGATTTATATGGTTTTTTTATTAAAATTTCACTGTGAAATCGCCACGCTTTCATGATGTATTTTCCCTGCCGCGCCCGGAATTTCCGGGCTTGCCAAACCCGTCAAACCCGGACAGATAAATCCTGTCCAGCTTTGCCGGGTTGCCAGTTTAAACCCTCTAAAATGGCGAAATGCCAGCCTGCGATATGCTGCTGTTGTGATAAAACAAAAATGTCCTGAAGAGTCCCCTGCATAATCAACTCATTCCCCTTCATAAATTATGCAACCCATTGTTCGTGTTCCATCAGGAAGATTTTCATGCACAAAGTCTTAATAGCGGAGCAAGAGCTGATTGCTAAAGAGGTGCCTCTGTAGGGCTGGCACGCAGTCACAGAAATCGACCATGACGCGCGGGTACTAAAAGTTTGACAAGCGTGGTTAAGAAAAATAGAGCGGAAAGAAGCGGATTCATTTAGACAATAAGCATTCAGGAAGGTGGTAACCGGAGAATAAACGCAAGATCCAGGAACAGTAGCCTGAAATTTTATGCGCATAAAGATGTCATCAGAACATCTGTAAAAGGGACAAAGCAGGAATTACCGTGTGTCTGAAAAGGACAACTTCAGCAGCTAAACATCCATACTGCGAGTCACTTGCCATTCAGCGACGGTAAATATTATCCGTCGGACACCGGTAAGATGAGAAGGTAGTCCTGTCACATCACGCTGTCTGCGATATGGCTTAATGATGCTGTTCGGGTATTACGCACGTAGAGTCGTATTTAAAATCATAAATATGCTTATCGAATTGTCTGCCGCCTCCCGTTTTTTCAACACGGAAAGCGACTTGTGCCAGCACGTAATTTGGCACTAAGGATGCCGCAAAAGCGATGAATCGAAAATAAACTACTCATTTTTCGTTATGCGTTGTTATGAAGCAAATGCTTTCGCCACTTCAATTGAAAGAATGATTGTTCCAAGGATGTGCTGATATCAGAAATTGGCATGAATATTCCGGCGAGACGGGAGCTGAGCTGACAGGACAAAATCGTGGTTGTGACATAAAACTGCGCGCAGGTGATACCGGGAGCGAGATCCTTGCGCTGTTACAAAATTTGATATCCCTGTCGCGATAGCGGAGATTATCTGCCTGGAAAAGCCGGAGCGGAACGGTCATACAGAATGTTATGACCGGACTTGCCTTATGGGGATATAACGTTTTATCTGAAAAGGATGTGGAATGCAGTGCGTGAAACAACATGGTACTGTCAGGCAGAATAAAACAACTAAGCGCCATGAAATTATGAATACACTTGGCCCGGCCGGAAACCGGCTGGTGGGGAAAGTAAGTAATTATACAAAATGCCGTTAATTAAAAACGGCTATGCTTACCCCCTTCCCTTTTTTATCTCATCCGATACGAGCAAGGGGCAGGTCTTTCCAGCGAGTTGTGTAAGCCGGACTCAGCATCTCGCGCTTCATTTTCCAGCCAGGTGCAACACCACGGCCAGCAAACCACAGATGGGCGAGCCCGGACTGATTGATCCCGTCAAGCACTTTCATTAATTCCTGGCTACGAGGTTTTGGTGGTTGTTCATCGAAAAGATTGAGTTGTGCGATACCAGACATGCTGAAATCGTTGAGCATTACTCCAGCCTTGGCATAGTGGTGATCATTACGCCAGATGCGCTCAAGGGCACGTAACGCGGCGGCTATAACATCACGCGTATCCTGGCTGGGGGTCAAAAGCTTCTCGCTTGCCAGGTTAGCATAATACGGTTCGGTCCTGGAGAACGGTGACGTTTTAATAAAAACCGAAATGTGGCAGCAGTATTGCCGTTCAATACGGAGCTTTTCAGCCGCCCGTTCAGCGTACTGGCAGATGGCTTGGCGCATATCTTCAAAGGTCGTGATCCGCTCACCAAAACTCCGGGAACACACAATTTGTTGTTTAGCCGATGGCACGTCTTCAAAAGAGATGCAACTTTCTCCATTCAATTCTCTGACTGTGCGCTCCAGAACGACATTATAATTTTTACGAATAAAAGCTGTATTTACGAGTGCAAGCTGTAACGCTGTAGTTATCCTCATCGCATTGAGCTTACGGGCAGTGCGATTACCCACCCCCCATACTTCCTGGACGGGCTGGAGCGACAGTAACTTCGAGGTGCGGGTTTTATTGTCCGGTGTCAGCGCCAGCACGCCCCGGAAGGCCGGCCACTCTTTAGATGCCCACTGGGCTGATTTGGCCAGAGTTTTTGTTGGCCCCATTCCGACACCAATTGAGAGTCGGGTGCAGGCATAAACATGCTCACACAGTCGGGTGCCGAATGTTTCAAAATCAATGAGGGTATCTACGCCGTGAAGATCAAGAAACATTTCGTCTATCGAATATGGCTCAACGCGAGGTGCCAGTTCTTCAAGGCAAGCCATGACGCGGGTACTCAGACTCGCATACAGTGCATAGTTACTTGAGAATACATACAGTTTTTCGGCATAGTGTTGCTCCCGAATTTTAAACCAGGGATCGCCCATCTTTACGCCTAAGCGTTTTGCCTGTTGAGAGCGGGCGATACAACAGCCGTCATTATTGCTAAGTACAATAACAGGCTTATCGCGCAGATCAGGGCGGAACACTTTTTCGCAGGATGCGTAGAAGGAGTTAACATCCGCTAGTCCAAACATTTTAGAAGCTCTCGTGTACGGTGAATGATATGTGTAACAACACCGAAAATGTTCAGTTCATCCGGGTCGGGGTAGAGGGGAGGAAAAGCCGGGTTCATAGGAAGTAATGCGATGCGCTGTCCAAGCTGAAGTCGCTTGACGGTAAATTCTGCACCAACGCTTGCTACGACGATATCACCGGAAACCGGTTTTTCGGCGCTGTCGACAACCAGTAAATCGCCATCAAATAAGAATCCGTCCTGCATACTGTGACCATGGGCACGAAGATAGTACGTCGCGCTGCGACGTTTGATGCAGTATTCATTCAGATCAAGCTCTTTTTCGACATAGTCTTGCGCTGGTGAGGGAAAGCCACAGGAAACTTTTTCAAGGAAAAGTGGCAAATTTATCGGCTTGTTGCCTTCTGTGGGTGTCAGCATTATCAGTTTCATAACACCAGACCTTATTCTTATACTGTTTATGCATACAGTATTATTAATTTGTTTGTTGAATGCTTTCAAGCGAGGCGGGAGGGCTTTCTTTTAATGGCCTGAAAAATTTATAAAAATAAATTTCGCCAAAAAGCATTTAGTGTAGCTGTAGTGCCTGTTTAGTGAGAGCAGGGGACAGAAACGGTAAAAAATGCCCCGGGCGAGCACTGAAATACTGCTACTGCGTAGCAGGCATATGCAGAGATATCGGTATCAATTGTGTTTCAGATGAAAAGAGCAAGAGGAAAGGCTTAAAACTACACGTACACCCGCAAGTTCGCGGTAACGACGGGAAGGGGAGGGCGGATAAGAATCGGCGAATCGGTCAGTTATAACGATATGCGTTTGTGTCCTGCAGGAGCAAAGCCCCGTAGAAGTGAGGCCAGCCACAGACGAGAAGCCCTGGCTGGTAAGGTATTACTCACATCGTGATGTATCTCGTTACGGAAGGCTGGTCAACGAAAGCATCCAGCTTTGGCTCGTTGTTCTCTTCATCCTTAAATCTTCATTTTAAAAAAGTGATTTTGTTCAATCACCTGCCAGGTCGTTCTCTGATAATGTTTTCCGCAAGGGGGAAGCACCATGTCCATGAACCTGCAATCCCGTACGATTCAAACTTTACCTGACGATCGGGAGGCATTGTACAACCTGGTCTGGCGGGAATCAGCCGAGCGTATCGCTTCTCTCTGTAATATCAGCATTGAAGGGATAGCCAGAAGGTGCGCTGAATTACAGATCCCCAGACCACTGACGGGTTACTGGAAAGCACTGGAGAAAGGAACCGCGCCTGCTATCCCGCCTTTACCTGCACTGAAGCAGGGGAGGGGGTAAAAGATGGCCAAAAAGACACCCCATCAGTAAGACCTCCGGCAACGGTGTTCGCAAAACCAGTGTCTGGCGTAACGAAGCCATTAGTTCCTGATTCCGGGAACGTTTACGGCCTGATCCATGATCTCACTACATACCTTCCGGTGTCGACTGTTACCAGAGAGGGTTACTATAAGCCTGCGAAAAAGAAGCTACTGGATGTTCATGTTTCCGCTACAGGCTTTGAAAGCGCCATAAAATTTCTGAGCCGGTTCTTTGATGCCCTTGCAAAGCAGGGCTATCGGGTAAGGCTGGCTGACAGAAGCGAACATTTTCATCGCGCAGAAATAGACATACGGGAGGATCCTGAGGTGGCTGGCTTTCACTGGGTAAAATTATGGCGACCTTTCAGTGCCAGTATTATCTGTACTGGCGATGTGCATTTTGCTTTCAATCTTGCCGAAATGACGGAGTACGTTCCGGCGAAACTGGTTAATAGCCACTATGTTCGTGATGAAAAAATGGTGAGATGGAGTAGGGGGAAAAACGCGAAACTGTTTCTCAATGCCTCAAAACACCTCCTTCCATCAGGCCGGTTTCTTTTGCAACTCTATTCTCCGTATCCGGACGCACAATGGGAAAGACAGTTCCGGCAAACTAAACAGTGTGGACTAATAAGCCAGATCTCAGCGATGATTTTGACGATGCAGGAAGCTGTTCCGCTGATTTCAAAGCAGTTAGAAGAAGCCCGGATCAACGCTGAGAAATGGCGGATTCAACGGGAACAGGAACGCATCATTTCTCTGGAAAAGGAACGGATACGTCGGGAAGAGGAGGCGTATAGCGCTAGCCGTACCGAACTGAAATCGATTATGGCTCAGTGGACAGAAGACAAACGGCTGGAGCAATTTTTCCGTGAGGCAGAGCAGGATGCGGCAAGCCTTGATGAACAACAGAAGGGCGTGGTCATGGAACGCCTTCAACTTGCCCGGCAGTTCGTATCCGGGGATAGGGCGGTTCAGCGATTACTAAAATGGAAAACGCCACAGGAACTGTTGGGAAAGAAATAACCGTTTTTCTACTTCCTGCTGAATGGGTATCCTGTTGTAAAATATCTGCTACTCACATTCGGCCAGGAGCCAACCGCGGACATGCCTGCTCCGGGATAAAAGCTGTCGATTAAAGTGCGCACGGTATAGCTTCAAGGGTGTCATTGATATTCAGGATGAGGCCAAACTATAGCAGCTCAGCTTGATTTCCTGGCCAAAAAAAATCAACTGCCCGGAAGCTCATCGGATAAAAACACATCGACAGCCAGCACATCAAAAGCACTATTTTCTGATAAAAACTGAATGCTGAAATGCCTGAACGTCGGTGATTCGTGACTCGATGCGAGACGCCATGTTTTCAGGTTATCGCTCAGCCACTCTGAATCCATAAACTCCGTCAACTTACCCAGCCCGAACTCACCTTGAGCGCCATCAAACTCAAAAATAGCGCCCCCAGGAAACGGTTCCCGGATGAAACAACGCGCATTGTTGAACGTAATCTCCCGCCTTAAAGGCAGTACAACCTCTTCGTTATTTACGAAAACCTCTTTTTCATAATTAATATCAAGTATTACATCCAGTCCAACAGAGCGGAACGATACCCTTGACTGTAGTGGTTTACTGAATTTGGCCACCTGAACAGAGGTGATATGCTCACCTCAGAACATTACAGGTGCCTCAATGAAAAAAAGAAATTTCAGTGCAGAATTTAAACGCGAATCCGCTCAACTGGTACTTGATCAGAACTATACCGTTGCAGCTGCGGCCAGCGCTATGGATGTGGGTCTTTCTACAATGACGCGATGGGTAAAGCAGCTACGGGATGAACGACAGGGCAAAATACCTGAAGCCTCACCTATAACCCCGGAACAGATTGAAATACGTGAGCTGAAGAAAAAGCTACAACGCATGGAAATGGAAAACGACATATTAAAAAAGGCTACCGCGCTCTTGATGTCAGACTCCCTGAACAGTTCTCGTTAATCGGGAAACTCAGAGCGCAGTATCCTGTGGTCACACTTTGCCACGTGTTCGGGGTTCATCGCAGCAGCTACAAATACTGGGTGAAAACCCCCGAAAAGCCAGACGGCAGGCGAGCTGTGTTACGCAGTCAGGTTCTGGAACTGCATAACATCAGCCATGGCTCTGCTGGCGCAAGAAGTATCGCGATTATGGCAACCCTGAGAGGCTTCAAAATGGGACGCTGGCTTGCCGGCAGGCTCATGAAAGAACTGGGGCTGGTGAGTTGTCAGCAGCCTACCCACCGGTATAAACGTGGTGGTCATGAACACATCGTTATCCCGAATCACCTTGAGCGACAGTTCGCAGTGACAGAACCTAACCAAGTGTGGTGCGGCGATGTGACGTATATCTGGACAGGTAAACGTTGGGCTTACCTCGCTGTTGTTCTCGATCTGTTCGCAAGGAAACCGGTGGGCTGGGCAATGTCATTCTCGCCGGACAGCAAGCTGACCATCAAAGCGCTGGAAATGGCGTGGGAAGCTCGCGGTAAACCAGCCGGAGTGATGTTCCACAGTGACCAGGGTAGCCACTATACAAGCAGGCAGTTCCGGCAGTTACTGTGGCGTTGCCGGATCAGGCAGAGTATGAGCCGACGTGGAAACTGTTGGGACAACAGCCCGATGGAACGCTTCTTCCGGAGTCTGAAAAACGAGTGGGTGCCAGTGACAGGTTATATAAACTTTAGCGAAGCTGCTCATGCGATCACAGACTATATCGTCGGGTATTACAGCTCGCTAAGGCCGCATGACTATAACGGTGGATTACCACCAAACGAATCGGAAAGTCGATACTGGAAAAACTCTAAAGCGGTGGCCAGTTTTTGTTGACCACTACAGACTCACCATATCCAGGTAGCCACTCGTAGGGATCCAGTATTAATTTTGGATGACCTTTCTTCATGAAAACGCCTGTGTGGATTACTCTGCCCCTGTCAGAAGCACTTTGTTAATTTTTAACTGTATCTGCTGTCAGGTCAGTTAAAAAGTGTTCACTTGTATAGTGACCACGCTCCGGTAAACGATCCTGCCCTATAGTTTGAAAAACACCCTGAATTTGACCGTTCCTCAAAAAAAGAATTATGATAATCGTCAAATGGAGGTGCATAATGATTAAACACACCACAGCAGAAAGAGAAATCAACACTTCAGCTAAGCTGAATGAGTACCAGTTGAGCCTTCTGAAAAGGATTAACAACCTCGCTATTTCCCTGATGCCTGAATTTGAAGACAAAAATCAGGCTATGAATGCTATCACACTGGATGACGGTTCACTGATGCAATTGCTCTACACCGTTCAACTCGAGCAGAAGACACGCGTCAACGACTACGAAATGCGTAGAGTGCGCCGTCGTCGCGAAAATCTGGAAAGATTTTATCGTGAGCTTCACGAGTTGGGCGGTACGCTTAAGGTGAACGACGTGGTCGATATCCTTGGCATCACACGCCAGGCGATCAACATTCGCGTTAAGAAGAACAAGCTTTTAGCATTCAAACAAAACGGAGATTTTATTTTCCCGAAATTTCAGTTCACTGATAATGGGCTAATTCCCGGCTTTGAAGACGTGATGGCGGCATTCGAAGAGGACACACATCCAATGTTGCGGTTGGGTGTGCTGAAATCACCAATAGATATTAACAGCGAAGGTCTGCAAAAGACGCCGATTCAAATCATGCTGGATGGTGCTAAAAAGTGTGAGCTTAGTCTGGCCATACGTGCGGCTAAACAGTTCGGAAATCAAGTAGCCAGTTAACGGATTTAAAAAGAGGGGTCAGCCCGCCCCTCTTTGGTTTACATTGGTTCTGACGTAATTTCGAATCCAAGCAATTCTTCGAACATCTCTTCACCTGACATCGTTCCTTTGTGCCATCCCTTAGGGAACATGCCTTCGTCAGTTTCGACATAACTGACATAAGGTCACATCCCCTGACAGGTATCTGTAAAGGCTGGTGTACTACCCGGTCGTTCCCAAAAGGCATAACAACGCTTATAGCGCTTATGTCTTGATGTATAGGCAATCCCGTCATAGTCACGTCCGAAATGCGTATAAAGATGTTCCATTAGCCACTGAGGAAAGGTGTAATCCTCGTTCTCTAAGCTATCTAAAGGGATATGTAGCAACTCACAGAGTGCTACAACATCAATCACTTTCACCGTTCTCACGATATCCACAGAACACATATAGTGTTGTGAAAGTACCGATTCAGGATAAGAAATCGTTCCTTTGAGATGGAACAAACGCCCGTATGCTTCCGCCGCCGCCGTTAACGCAGAGTCAGAGGCATACCATACCGCCACACTTCCCCCGGGAGGGTTGTATCGCCCACAGTCGACTTTCGCAATTGGCGCGCTGAAGTTGATTGCGCTTTTATACAACTTCTTTTGATGACGCTTCAAAAGGCCAGGGCCTTGTTGAATGTCAATCGCCGGAATACGTCCAGAATTGTTTTGTGCAGCAATCCCTTGTGCAACAACACTTTTATCAAATGTCCATTTGTTCATTTTTAATTCTCCTTCTATAAAAAGATTAAGCCATAGGCTCCTCTCCATATTGATTGAAAAACAATCCCTGCTGTGCTTGCCCGGCAGGGTTCGCGAGACCACGTGCATCTCAATCTCGATTATACCCGGCAAACGATTTATGCTTCAGAAAGTTAAAACGTTTTTTAAAATGCTTCGAGTGCCTTCTCGATATATTGGTAGGTTTGAAAATAAGAAATAACGCAGAGAGTTTTACCGAAAGGAGGACCGTACAGATCCTTATCAGGAGAATTAGAAAAGATAACTTTGTAAGTATCCCGTATAACTGAACCACTTAATATTGGTATCACCATCGATTTGACCCTGACTCCTTTGGCCACGGTAAACCGTTTTAGCAACTTCCGCGTCTGGCACGAAGCGGACAGCTTAAATCGCCGCGATGCCTGCTCCACAAACAGAGTGTTACTTCAAATAGTCAAACATTAAAAATCAGCCAGTTAGCTATCATTTTCTGGCTGATTTTCGTAATTTTATAGTTTCAAAAAAAGCAAACTGGATCAAAAGATTAACTCGATTTTTGGGGAAAGATCTTTATTAATTTTGACTATCGGGCCTATAGTTTAGTACCACTGCATGCTACATGATGTTCTCGCCATTCATTCACTTCTTACAGTTCAATTTATTCAACAAGCTGCCGTCAGGTTAAGTCAGTGCGTCGCGTGTATCTCTCACCCCCTTGACTGAATGATCAGAAAATCAATCAGGGCCTTCACTCTTTTGGTTTTACCCGCGTTTTTTGGGTAATAGAGATATACTGGCGGATAGGTTTTCCAGTAGCGCTCCATCACTGGTATAAAGTGCTCCCTGTCGGGCTGTAACTGCCAAATGGGTTCAAACAAGCGTCCAATTCCCAGCCCATTACGGATCCCGTCTGCCATAACGTCAATATCGTTGCTGATTAACTGCCCGGGCATCTCAACCGTCAACTGTTCTCCTCGATCATTCAGGATCAACGGAAGGATGCGGTTGTTAGTAATAAAACGGTAGCCAATCAGCTTGTGTTGACTGAGGTCTGACGGCACCTCAGGCGTTCCATGCTCGCTGAGATAGGCTGAGGATGCATATAACCCTTCACGAAAGGGTTTCATTAACGGCCGGGCCACCACCCCTCCCTCAAGAATATCGCCAAAACGGATCCCCAGGTCAAAACGCTCTTCGATGATATTCACCGTACCGTCGTAGACCGAAATTTCCAGCTGTATACCCGGATATTGCTGACAGAATTTCGCCATTGCAGGCTTAAGAATTAACAGATAGGCAAAACGCGAGGGAGTAATTCGCACCATACCAGAGGGCTCCTGATTCTGGTCGCGAATGTTTTCAAGCGAATTTTCCAGCGACTCCACCGCCGCTGCGGTCTTTTCCAGCAACAGCTGCCCGGTTTCCGTCAGCTCAATACGGCGCGTCGTACGCACGAAAAGCGGATGGCCGATATGCTCTTCCAGTAGCTTAAGCGCATTGCTGACGGAGGGAGGCGTAATTTCCAGTTTCCTTGCGGCTGCCGAAATATTGCCCTCACGTGCAATGCTCTGAAAGATGCGTATCTGGTTATAAAGGGCATTATTCATAATGTCTTCCTTAAGCATTCACCGCCTGATTATTAAGTACAGTCTAAAGATGCTTAAGTCAATGACCCTCTAATCTTCCTGAAATGCGCCTCTTATACTTTCGTCTCTTTCTACAACGACCTGAGTTCAGGAGACTATGATGCGAATTTTATGTCTGGACATCCCCGCACCTGGAGCATCGCTGGAAAAATATGCTCCGCATCTTAACGCTGAAGCGCTGCACGCCTGGGGATTGTATAAATCCGGCTTCATCCGCGACATCTACTTCCGTCAGGACAGACCTGGTGTCGCCATTTTTCTTGAATGTGACTCTGTCGATGAAGCGATGAACGTAATGGCCGAATTCCCGCTGGCAAAAGCAGGCTTATTAAGCTTCGAGTGCATTCCGCTTGGCTCCTTTATTAACTGGGAAAACCTCTTCGCCGCTGAATTTAAAAATAAATAGTGAGACCCGATATGAAATCTGCAGATAAATCCGTGCTGTGTGTCGTTTCCAGCCATCCGATTAAAGGCGCATCTGGTGTACCGACCGGTTTTTTCCTGGCCGAGCTGACGCATCCGCTTAAAGTACTGGAAGATGCCGGACTAAAAACGACAATAGCCAGCATTCGCGGGGGACAGCCGCCGGTGGATGGATTTGACCTCAGTGACCCTGTCAACGCCTGGTTCTGGAACGAAACCGATTTTCAGCAGCGCCTAGCCACAACGCCTGCGTTATCTGAGCTGAACGGTACCGATTACAGCGCCGTTTTCTTTGCGGGCGGGCATGGAACCATGTGGGATTTCCGTGATAGCCAGGATGCCCAGCGTATTATCCGCGAAGTGTATGAAAGTGATGGGATTGTCTCAGCCGTTTGCCACGGGCCTGCGGCACTGGTTGACGCAAAGCTCAGCAGCGGCGAATACCTAGTGAAAGGAAAAAACGTGGCGGCCTTTACCAACAAGGAAGAGGAAGAAGTTCATACCACAGATGTGGTTCCCTTCCTGCTTGAGACTGCACTCCGCGAGCATGGCGCGCTTCATCATGAAGCCCCGAACTGGTCTGAAAACGTGGTTACCGACGGACGCCTTATCACCGGGCAAAATCCCGCTTCAGCGCACGGTGTAGGTGTGGCGCTGTTGAATGCGCTCCGCCAGACAGCCTAATCCATTCATCTATCTTTCACCGTTACTCACCCTCTTTGGCCGGTATAAGTAAGCAACGATCCGGCCTTTTTTCAGGAGCTGAATATGAAAACACTACCTCCGGTCGCGCTGGGCACATGGTCCTGGGGCACAGGCTTTGCCGGTGGCGACACCGTCTTCGGCAATCATCTTTCTGATACTCAGATGGCAGACGTGTTCACCACTGCCATGAGTAAGGGGCTCAATCTCTGGGATACCGCAGCAGTATATGGCATGGGGAGTTCCGAGGCAGCGCTGGGAGCATTAGTCCGTCAGTTCCCCCGCGAGGATATGATTTTATCCACCAAATTCACCCCGCAGATTGCTGACGAACATTCAGCACAGCCCGTCAGCGATATGCTTGAGGCCAGCCTCGGACGCCTGGGTGTGGACGCGATTGATATCTACTGGATCCATAATCCCCTCGATGTTGAGAAATGGACGCCAGGCCTGATCCCACTTTTACAAAGCGGTAAGGTAAAACGCGTAGGTGTTTCCAACCACAATCTGACACAAATCAGACGCGCCAACGAGATCCTTAACGCTTCCGGTTATTCCCTCAGTGCAGTACAGAATCACTACAGCCTGCTCTATCGCGCTTCTGAAGAGGCCGGGATCCTTGATTATTGCCGACAAAATAACATCACGTTCTTTGCTTACATGGTTCTGGAGCAAGGCGCGCTCAGTGGTCGTTATGATTCACATCATCCCATGCCTGCCGGGAGTGGCCGGGCCGAAAGTTATAACGCCGTACTGCCGCAGATAGAGAGGTTAACCACCGCCATGAAAAAAATAGGGGCCGAGAGGAATGCCAGCGTTGCACAGATAGCCATCGCATGGGCTATCGCGAAAGGTACCCTTCCACTCATCGGGGCGACTAAAGTCAATCACGTTCTGGACGCCGCCAGTGCTTCAGATATCCGGTTACGTGATGAGGAAATCATCCTGCTGGAACAACTCGCCGCAGAGACCAGAGTGGATACACGTGGCGCCTGGGAAAAACCGATGGTGTAAACCCCGTCCGGGACAGACTGTCATGAATGACACTCACGAACGGGCTGTTCCGGCTGATCTTAATCTGCATCACTTTTACTGCTTTGTATGAATGGTGAGAATATGAAAATCATTTGCCTCGAAGAACATTATCTCGACAGCGAGTTAGGGCGAGCGTGTATGCCTGTTGCGCTTGAGCAGTCGCCTTTTCTTGGCGACTGGGGGAAAACCGTCGCTGATGGTCATAATCCGGACCGAAGCCGCCCGCAGATAGAAAAGAATGCGCTGATAAACCAGAAAGGCGTCGATTTGGAAAGCCGTCGCCTCAGAGATATGGATGAGGCTGGAATTACCATGCAGCTCCTCTCTGTGGGCGGATTCCCCCAGCTGGCACCCGAGGATGAAGCGGTAATATTAAACGCGGCGGCAAACAACCGCCTTGCCGGGGCGGTAAGAAAACACCCGGAACGCTTCTCGGCATTTGCCACACTTCCCTGGGCACAGCCGAAAGAGGCTGAAAAAGAGCTTGTCCGCACAGTTGAAGAACTGGGGTTTAAAGGGGCACTTCTGAATGGCAGACCCTCTTCATGCTTTCTCGATCATCCTGACTACGACTCCCTGCTTTCACGCTTTAATAAACTGAATGTACCACTCTATCTCCACCCCGGATTACCGTTTAAAAGCGTACAACAGGCCTACTTCACTGGCTTCAGCGCAGAGGTCAACGCCAGGCTATCTATGTTTGGCTGGGGCTGGCATCACGAAGCGGGGATACATTTGTTGCGGCTGATGTTATCGGGCGCATTTGATAAATATCCCCACCTGCAGGTGATCAGTGGTCACTGGGGGGAGATGCTACCCTTCTGGCTACAGCGTCTTGATGACAGCCTTCCACTGGCTGCAACGGGTCTGTCACGCACGCTAACGAGAACCTTCCAGGAGCACGTTTACGTTACTCCGTCAGGCATGCTGACACTGCCGCACTTCCAGTTTATCTACGCGTTAATGGGGGCAGAAAGGATCCTGTTCTCCGTCGATTATCCCTATCAGACCCTGGACGGTGTAAAAACATTTATCGACAGCCTGCCCGTCAACATGGCTGAAAAAGAGGCCATCGCGTTTCGCAATGCAGAGCGTTTACTCGGCATCACGGCTTAGTTCGCTGATTCATGCTGGCTGAGCACAATGAGATTCAAGCAAACATTATTAGTTTTTGTCTAAAAGTGAATGAGCCTTTACTGTCCTAAAAAAAATAATGCTGTCACTCTATACTGGGTTAAATATTCACCAAAGATGTTTAACTACTTGAAATGAAAAATATCCTTGTTGTGTCAGGTCATCCTGAGCTTACCCATTCCGTCGCCAACGCCACTATTCTTGATGAAGTGGCGACCGCCTTTCCCGATGCGGAAATTCGTCGTCTGGACTGGCTCTATCCGGACGGCAAATTCAATATCGCTGCGGAGCAGGAAAGCCTGCTCAGGGCCGATGTGATTGTCTGGCAGTTCCCTTTTTCCTGGTATGGGCTGCCAGGATTAATGAAACAATGGCTGGACGAGGTCTTTGTTCACGGTTTCGCGCATGGCTCAACGGCGAAACTGGGCGGTAAAAAGCTGATCCTCTCCTTCACAACGGGGGCGCCACAGGAGCTCTATACTGCTGACGGTTTCTTTGGCCATGCCATTGAAGAGTATCTTATTCCATTCGAGACCACGGCAAGGCTGTGCAATCTTGAGTTGCTGGCGCCGGTTTATACCTGCGGTATCAGCTATGCCGACCGGGATGCTGACAAAATCGCTCAGCAAAAAACGCTTGCCCGGGAACACGCTTTAAGGCTTGTCGACCTGCTCAACACCTTTCGTGAATAATCCAGAGGGAGAATAACGATGCAGTATACCCGGCTCGGTAAAAGTGACTTACTGGTCTCTCGCATCTGCATGGGATGTATGGGTTTTGGCGATCCGTTGACGGGCCAGCATCGCTGGACGCTGGGCGAAACAGCAAGCCGGGACATCATTCGCTACGGTCTGGAAAAAGGCATCAATTTTTACGATACCGCCATCGCCTATCAGAACGGCTCCAGCGAGCGGTACGTTGGCCGGGTGCTGCGGGAGATGGCAAAACGCGAGGATGTGGTGCTGGCCACCAAGTTTCTGCCACGAACCGCCGCGCAAATTGCCGGGGGCGTCAGTGGAAAAGAGGCAATAGCCCGATCGCTCGACCAGAGCCTGCAGAATCTGGGGATGGACTACATAGACCTCTACATCTACCACATCTGGGATTACAACACGCCTGTTATCGACGTGCTTGAAGCGCTGCATACCGCTGTTACTGTGGGCAAAGTGCGCGCTATTGGTATTTCAAATTGCTATGCCTGGCAACTGGCGAAGGCGAACGCCCTTGCCGAACGCGAAGGGTTGACGCTCTTTGTTTCCGTACAGAGCCACTACAACCTGATTATGCGTGAAGATGAACGAGAGCTCTTCGGTCTGTGCGCTGAAGATAATATCGCAATGACCCCCTATAGTGCGCTGGCCAGCGGCCGTCTCTCCCGTAAAGAAGGCCACACGCGGCGAGCCACGGAGGATGACTATGCCCGCGGAAAATATGACAGTACAGCAGAACAGGATCGGATCATTATTGAGCGCGTAGCCGAGCTTGCCGAACGGCATCAGGTGTCCATGACGGAAATCTCTCTTGCCTGGCTGCTGACAAAAGTCACGTCGCCTGTCGTAGGGGCCACAAAAAAAGATCACATCGATGGTGCGGTAAACGCAGTAAATCTTCAACTGAGCCCGGAGGAAATCCAGTTTCTGGAAGAAACCTACCAGCCTCATGTTCTGACGGGGATCATGGGGCAAACCACGCCGCAAACCAAAGACATTAAGCAGGTCTGGACGCGGTAGTCATTTTTCACTTTCATGAAACGCGGTCAGGAGCTACCGTGTTAAATCAAGCAATTTCGCCTGTAATATTGCAGAAACGCCCCGTAGCTTGCCTACGGCTGCGCACTCGCAGTACCGCGCGCCTGGCCACAAATGGCCCGCCGTTCCCGGTCGCAAGCGACCGGCGCTAACTGCGCCCCACCGGGGAGGCTTGGTTAGAACAATTTTTTCTGAAAGTTCATTTAGGTCCGGCAGGGCGGGGGATGGGATTGGTGGAACCTATCAATACGTACCGGCTACGCCGGGCATCGGCGATTCAATTATTTCCCTCTATTTCAGTCCAGAATATCGCCTTTTATGCCCTTCGGGCATGACTGACTGGCTGTGCATGTGCACTGCTCGTCAGTCTAAAAAACTAACTTCTATATGGTCCGCTATGAGCGAGGAGCAGAAATTATCGGTATTCATCAATTGAGCAAAATACATTATATATAACTGAAATAACGGCTATCAAAGCAGTATGATGCGGTTGCCATTCAGTAGGAGAAGTAAAATATGGAAAGGTGGCCTCAGGGCATTCCGGTTTTGGTTAGAGCCCTCTATTGTAATCTTACTAGCCATAGCACATTCCATAGCCATTAATTTCTAGTACCAAAGATTATAAAAGGATGGCTGGGAACTATTGACTGTTGATGGTAGTATCTACGCAATAAATAAACCACATTTTTCATTAGCTCATTAATTTTTAATTAAGGGATTTCTTGGATGAATATTCAGACCATGAAAATTGAAATCGATAAACTCATAAATAAAATATGCCGGAATGTGGTTGGTGGAGAATTAACACAACTCGGAGCATTGTTTAATTCATGTTTTCTTGACGGACTATCACAAATAATTTATAGTGGTGAGTGCGCAAAACACCCTAGCTTACTTATTAGTGTAGACGCTGAGTTATGCTGGATTGACAAGGCACCTTACGCAAAACTATGTAGTGGTATACCATTTGATAATAAAGTAGAATTAGGCGATGCAATGTTTATCTTCGAAGAAAAGCTCATTGTAGCGGGTTCACTGATTGTTTTAAATGAAAGGAAGAAAGCTTTTATCTTACAGGCAAAAATCACAGACAAAGAGGCGCAAATTTGCAATGTTCCCATTGCAAATTATGATAAACGTAATAATAAAGATAGCACCTTTAAGGAATTCGAACTTTACAGAAAATGGTCAAGTTTTGATATTTATTACGCATCGAATACGAAGAAAATTCAAGAGTATAATGTTAACTTAATCAATGGTTCAAGTACAGATCCCTGTCGATTTGCATGGTATGGAGTTGCCGCTTCGACTAGAATTCCAAACTTGTCATCAAGTTGGCCTTGCCGATGGATGATTGGAAAGGCGGTGATGAATACTCCGTGCAACAAAACCCTTGGCGAGTTGCTTAGCGGCTTTTATCAAAATCATATTATCGACGGCAGTCAGGTTGGAGAATATTTTGAAGGTGCCAGCAATTCTAATCCTGCGTGGGAAAAGGTAGTTCATCATGTCCTTGTCCGTAGCAAGCAGCTTGGAAAACCGTCTTATTTCCCTACTAATGCCACTACCCAAAATCGGATTGTATCATCACATAAAAGATTTATAGCCCCTCAGCTAATCCAGTTATTTTCTTCATTTGGTCTAAATGGTCGAATAATTACATGTAAATTATTAAATTACCTGTTATCAAATTCTCATTATCCATTGCATTATGTAGTAAGTAGATCACTTAAGAAGAGTATACCACCAAGACTTCTCAGACTTTTGTTTGATGATGTATTAGATATTCTGCAACCTTTCTATCCCGTAACGCTAAGGCTGAATGGAATACACAAACCAAGAAAATTTCCGCTAATACGTGTCACGGTTCAACGCCAGGCGGTTGAAAATTTCAACATCGATGATAAGAGTTAAACCGGGAAACTCTGAAATTTAGTTCTATCTTATTATTAAATGTGAATTTTAAGCATGATTTCTATGCCTGAAATTCATCATAAGACTTTTAATTATCCCAATGCTTACTGAGTTATATTTGTTGATGCTCTTAGGAAAAGAAACTAACGAAGTGGATTTCCTAGCCATTATGTCATAGTTGAGTAGCGCTGATCACCTTCTCCATTTCAATTAGGAAAGATCGTTGTTAACAACTTCCTCTCCTGACACAAAGCAGTCATCTCAACTATTGGACATTCTTGATGAGTTGCCGATTAGACATTCCTGATGAGCGTTGACAGTCTATGTAACAGCAATCTTGCCCATGAGGTTCGGAGTCTTGTGCAAAGAAGAGTGTTATCCTGAAGTCGGGATGCCAGCGAAACCAGCCTGTAATGGATGAAACCAGCGCCACAGATCTGCTCAGCGCTTCATTGGTTGTGCATCCCGGTGGCGTTCTGCCATGTAACGCCCCGGAGATGTTCCCAGTAATTTGCGAAAAAGGGTTGTAAAGCTCGGTACGCTCTCGTAGCCGAGCGAACCGGCAACCTGCTGGATCGATACTCCCTTTGCAAGCCATTCGACAGCGAGCATGATCGTGAGTTGCTGTCGCCAGCGGCCAAAACTCATACCGGTCTGTCGGCTTATCAGACGCGCAAGCGTTCGCTCGCTGAAGCCAAGCCGCTTTGCCCAGTCGCGCAAAGTTCCTCTTTCTGCTGGCGATTGAAGCATCAGGTCTGCCATCCGGCGCAGACGTGCATCGACAGGCATTGGTAAGTGAAGGTTCTCGGGCGGGGCAGTGGTGAGTTCATCGATCATCACATCAAAAAGACGGGTTTCTGCTCCACCCTGTTGGTAAAAAGCGGGAAGGTGCGCAGAGCGGATCAATAATTCGCGCAGCAGAGGCGTCACCGATATGGCACAGCACGTCGCAGGCAGACCCGCCGCTAAGTCTGACGCAATGAACGTGTTATACCCCTCCAGGCCACCCGCAGCCTTGAGACTGTGAGCGATCTCTCCGGGTATCCACATCGCGCTGCCCGGCGGCACAATCCATAGTCCTCCGGCAACCTCACATTTCAGCGCGCCCTTTTGCACAAACATGACCTGCCCTTTCTGGTGGGCATGCGCTTCCAGCTCAAACCCATTCAGGTCTGTGAGGAGAAAGCCCATTGTTACAATTGGGCGAGGGAGCGTGTCCGGGTCGATCCAGTCGGCACCGGCCAGCGACTGATTAAGTATTGGCATCTCACCATTATGCTCAGACGTGTCGCCATGTGGCAAGATTGAATAATAATTTGTCATTTCTTCGCAATGACGACCGGTTGCCAGTTCCTTATAGTCCCTTTTGTGGCAGACGCATTTTCTCTCCGGAGGAAATCCCGTAAGCAAATGCTGACCAACTGGTGATCAGAATGATGGACTCACTAAACAAATCGACGCACGTGAAACGGTTCGTCAGTGGCCTCACTTTTCCAGATTATCCAAAACAGCGCCTTCGCCACACGATCTGCTCCGAACCAAAAAGGAACAACCATCATGGCCGAACAAAACAGCACGTTACGCGGCGACTACTCGACAGCGCGTCTTACCCGGCGTTACCGCTTTGCCGATCCGAATATGGATTTGTTCTTCCTCGGCGCGTTGGGCTGGGGGCCGGCGGGCGGCCTTTCGGTGGGCGAAGCCTTTCATATTGCGTCGCACATTGAGGACGGTAACCCTGACACCTGGTCACAGGCCTTCGAGCGGCAAGGTGAGGTGCTCGCAGCACAGGCAGAGCGCTGGGCCGGACAGGGCGTAATGCGCACTGCCGGTGAAACCCGCCTTAAAGCGTTTGCCTGCTACCGTTCAGCGTGGCAGTTCGTCCTGCCGGGCCCATATTTTTCGGCTTTGTTCCGCAAAGGGCAGGAGCTGTTCGATCAGGCTATGCAAGAATTGGGCTTAGCGACAACGCGCTTTGAGGTCGCTTATTCCGGCGGTAAATTGCCGGGCCATTTTTTCCCTGCAAACGACCAGGCTGCGCCGACAATATTGATTATCGGTGGCGCGGATACCTGCCACGAGGACCGTTTCCTGTCACAGGGGCGCTATTATCTGGAACGCGGCTATGCGGTGGCTCTGGTCGATCTGCCGGGGCAGGGGTTGGTGGCAGAACAGAGCTTGCACTGGGAAGCTGAAATCGAACGACCGATCGGGGCAGTGATCGACACTCTGGTTGCCCGTTTCGGCGTGAATACACAGAAGCTGGCTATGCTCGGCATGAGCCTTGGGGGCTATTTCGCCTGCCGTGCGGCAGCGGAAGAGCCACGTCTTGCGGCCATTATCGCGACACCAGCGCTCTCACGTCCCGAAGAATTATTCCTTGCCGCTGCCGTAGCAACGAAGAAAGAAACGCACACACCATCGGATGCAGCCCACCGCAATATGCAAGTTCTGCTCTGGAAGGCTGGCGTCGATAACCTGACAGCCCTGGCCGATAAGTGGCAAAGCGCCGCCGCCGCTCCCGCGAAGGTTAATGTGCCCTTTCTCACCGTTGTTGGCGGCCAGGAGGGTGCCGTATGGAAGCAGCAGAGCATCGAATGGCACAACGCCATTCCGTCGGCGAATAAGCGATTAACGATGCTGGATGCAGAAACGGGCGCTGACGCCCATTGTCAGGGCAACAATCCTCTGCGCCTTGTGCAGGAGGTGGATGCCTGGTTGTGTGAGGTTTTGTGACAGCAAACTTGCCGGGGGGCACAACCGGAAAAGTCAGATGACCGGGGAAGGATGCCGTTATCTGGTAGACGAGTGATATCAAGCTATCTGTTCGTATGTTTTTGTAAAATAGAGATATTTTAACGACAGTCATGAACGAGGGACGGGAGTTTGTTTTAAAAAGGCCAGGATCTTTGTCGCAGATGATGAACAGGTTCAGACCAAACAGTGTGTTAGCACTACTCATGAGGAAGAAAAGAGATGACGACCAAATCACTATGGTGAATTTAATTTCACAATAGTAAATTTAAATGAACTCATTTTGTACGTAATACGCCAAGTAAAGATCACGTTAAGGTTGAAAATGTTAGAAATCAGAATGTCACGACCATCTGAAGCGTCAGAAATTATACAAATTTGGAAGAGTTCAGTTGATGCTACGCACGATTTTCTGACAGCTCATGACCTGCAAGAAATCGAAAAAGAAGTTATCGGCTTTTTTTCAGAAACCCCTGTATGGGTTGCAACAAATCAGGATGACCAACCACTAGGATTTATGTTTTTGCATGATGGTCATCTGGAGGCACTTTTTGTAGATGCTTCTGCTCGCGGACTTGGCGTCGGCAAGCGGTTGATTTCACATGCACTGTGGCTACATCCAGATCTAAGCGTCGATGTAAATGAACAAAACCAGCAAGCTGTAGGGTTTTATCAGCATATGGGTTTTCAGGTATCAGGGCGTTCCGGGCGGGATAACCAGGGAAGGCCATACCCCCTGTTGCATCTAAGAATAGCGAATACGATGTAACCATTGTGGCAGAGAAAATATCATTGATTTTTTTGGCTAAAAGCGACGATGTAAGAACAGCTCTGCTCACTATCAGGATGTCTCATTTGGTACTCGCTTGCAAAGGTAAGGGCAAGACAGTCACCGGCTCGTAAATGATGGGTCTGATGATTAACTCGAAAATCAAGGCTGCCACTCAGCATCCAAAGTGTTTGCCCGGAAAGATGCTCATTCGCAGAAGCGGGTATCGCCAGCTCACCCATAGCAGGAATTTCAACTCTTATAAGTTCCGGGCATGCCCCCGCCGGGGAAAGCGACCAGCGGGTGATGCCTGATTGCTTATCAGTCCAATGCTGTTGCTGATGAGCAAAGAGAACAAGCGAGTTCTGATGTAGTTCAAGCTCTGCGAAAAGCTTTGATAGCGTAATATTCATCGCGTTAGCTAAACGACTAA